>NZ_JABXJH010000089.1:0-9522 GCF_013373675.1 Bacteroides sp. L10-4 | reverse complement strand
TACCGAATCGCTGTTTTATGCCACCAACAGGGCTTTGGCGGCGATAGGAACACGACTGAATATTAACTTTAGCCATTATGCTGCTTAATTTTGATTAGTTACTTATCTATAACTCCTCTAAATTGTGCTCTGAACTGTTTTATTTTCGCGTTAAACGATTCTGCTGCCGCATTTGATGCCCTATGAATATAGAAGTTTAATATTTCCTCGCTTCTGTCGTATAATGTAGCTGCTATGGTGTTAAACGAGTCAAATCCTGATTACTCTACTTCCTGATACCACTTCGCCAAATTGGTTCTTGCTCCTGCCTTTATCGATCCTTTATTAAAAATCATCCTTAAGGAATGACTAAGGGAATATGCCCGTTTAATATCCGGATATTCTCTGAATAATATTGCAGCTCTGCGTTTCTGTGATTCAGTCCATTTTTCAGCAGATTTGAAAAGCAGATATCGGCTCCTCGCCAATAGCTCCTTACGTGTGTCGCCATTCTCAAAAGTAGGAGAAAGATATTTCTTCTTTAATCCTTTCGCTTCCTGTCTGGCATCTGTTTCTTCTTGTATAGCTTCCCAGCGATGTCCGATTCTGATTTCTTGTACAGCATCACAGGCTAACTTTTGAATGTGGAAGCGGTCTATCACACGGATGGCTGAAGTGAAGCATCTGCGAACGATCTTGCGCATGCTTTCTGACAAGTCAAGTTTCCTTGCCTCTTACTATTGGACGTACATAATGGCGGTCAATGCTGACGATGCGGTCAATGACTTTCTTCCCTTCAAACATTTACTTTTCCTATACAAAAACCTTTCTGATGATGGAAAGACGCTTCCGGTAATCCTGAGTATAGCGGAGTAAGGTTCCGTACTCTCGATGAATCTCATCTCTCTATATGAGGAGTTTCTCAAGAAGTCTGATTATACGACGCTTGAGCATCCTTGTCCTTGAAGCCTTCCTTTTTCTTTTCTTGCAATAGGACAGATAGGACTCCGCTACACTCTTGTATTTGTTGCGGGGACGTCTTATGCCAAGCTCCCCACAATGCCTGCAGATATATCTGTAGAGCCATTAGAGGCTTTCCCGGAGGAGTTTCATGTCCGTAGGAAAACGCATGTGACTCTCATAGCATGTAGCATCGGTCATGCACACGTGAAGGTTATCAAGATAAGGTTTCCAGTGTGAGGCCAGTATCTCTTGAAGGGAATCAATATCAAGACGGGATGCTATCTCATTACGGATGGCACTGACTATCTTATAGTTGGTTATGGGAAAAGACGGATTTATCATGATTCCGCAGAACATCTGGTAGTGTATGTTTCCGTTTAGATGTTCCACCAGATGCCTGTCAGAGAATCCGGTGTATGCTTTTAGGACTATAAGGGCAATCTTTGCGGAAGGACTGAATATATTCCTACGACCCAGATGCTGTTCAGACAGACATGCGGCTTTTGCCATACGCTCAAACGGAAAGACTGAATGAAGTGTCTGCCAAGCTCACTCTCATTAAAACTCTTGCGATATTTTTCCAGAACATCAAATTCTGTAAAGCCCAAAGTAGGGTGAATTTCTGAAATATTTTGTATCTTAGCCATATCTTTATTGAGGGATTTCCCCCGTTTGGGCTACCAAACCTCATTTTCGAGGGAATACCTACAGATACAAAAAGCCAACCAGTTCGCAATACTTTGTGTATAAATTAATTAGCTAATTTTATACTATTTACTGAATGTCCCTAAAGTAAGAAAGAACCGATTGATAATGAAATACAAACGGGAAAGTATCCGATGTCATCATTCACGAAACAACCCGTTGGCGAAATTGACTTAGCGCAATATTCAATTCTGCCAACGGGTATATTACACACTCCCCTAAGTGGTGAGTAGATAAGAAGAAATACTCAAATCAGTCATTCATCAACTTTCTATAACGTACACGGGTAGGCTCTTCTTTCCCAAGACGTTTCTGTTTATTCTCCTCATATTCTGAATATGACCCCTCAAAGAAGAACACATTGGAATCTCCTTCGAAAGCGAGAATATGCGTACAGATACGATCGAGGAACCAACGGTCGTGACTGATGACCACGGCACATCCGGCAAAGTCCTCCAAACCTTCTTCGAGGGCACGGAGCGTATTCACATCGATGTCGTTGGTGGGTTCGTCCAGTAATAGCACATTACCTTCCTCCTTCAGACATAGTGCCAGATGCAGGCGGTTGCGCTCACCACCGGAAAGTACTCCGCAAAGCTTCTCCTGATCGGCACCGGAGAAGTTGAAACGGGACAGATAGGCGCGTGCATTGATATCTCGTCCCCCCATGCGGATAAGGTCGTTTCCACCAGAGATAACCTGATATACGCTCTTGTTGGGGTCTATGTCCTTATGCTGCTGGTCCACGTAGGCCACCTTTACGGTCTCCCCTACCTCAAACTCGCCCTTGTCTGCTTTTTCCAAGCCCATAATAAGGCGGAAAAGCGTGGTCTTACCGGCACCGTTGGGACCGATGATACCCACGATGCCGTTGGGCGGAAGCATGAAGTTAAGGTCATCGAACAGCAATTTGTCGCCGAACGCCTTCGCCACATGCTTGGCTTCAATCACCTTATTACCCAGACGGGGACCGTTCGGGATAAAGATTTCCAGTTTCTCTTCCTTCTCCTTCACGTCCTCGTTCAGCAATTTGTCATAGGAGTTCAAACGCGCCTTCCCCTTTGCCTGGCGGGCCTTGGGAGCCATGCGCACCCACTCCAGCTCGCGTTCCAGCGTCTTGCGGCGCTTGCTGGCAGACTTTTCCTCCTGTTCCATACGCTTAGTCTTCTGTTCCAGCCAGCTGGAGTAGTTGCCCTTCCAAGGAATACCTTCACCACGGTCCAACTCAAGAATCCAGCCTGCTACATGGTCGAGGAAATAGCGGTCGTGCGTTACGGCAATCACTGTACCCTCATACTGCTGCAAGTGTTGTTCCAGCCAGTCGATAGATTCGGCATCAAGATGGTTGGTGGGCTCGTCGAGGAGAAGCACGTCGGGCTTCTGCAACAATAGGCGGCAGAGGGCCACACGGCGGCGCTCACCACCGGAAAGATGTTCTACGGACTGGCCTTCGGGCGGACAACGGAGGGCATCCATGGCGCGCTCCAGCTTACTGTCGAGGTTCCAGGCATCGGTCGCATCGATGATGTCCTGCAACTCGGCCTGACGGGAGAAGAGTTTGTCCATCTTGTCCTGATTCTCATAATATTCGGGCAAGCCGAACTTTTGGTTGATTTCCTCGTATTCTGCGAGCGCATCCACAATGGGCTGCACACCTTCCATAACAATTTCCTTCACGGTCTTTGTGGGATCGAGGTACGGTTCCTGAGCCAGATACCCCACTGAATATCCCGGCGAGAACACCACTTCGCCTTGATAGGACTTATCCAATCCGGCGATAATCTTCAGCAGGGTCGATTTACCCGAACCGTTCAGACCGATAATGCCGATTTTTGCTCCATAGAAGAACGAGAGATAAATGTTCTTCAGTACCTGCTTGTTGTTCTGCTGAATGGTTTTATTCAGCCCAACCATAGAAAAGATAATCTTTTTATCGTCTACTGTTGCCATGTATTTAATGATTAATGTTCAGTGATTAATGATCAATGTCAAGGATTAACGGGGACAAAGATAAGAAAAAAGATGGTATTGTTTTGCTAATTTCAAAAAAGTATCTATCTTTGCACCCGCTTAACAGCAATGAAGGATTGATTCGCTAGCTCAGCAGGTAGAGCACAACACTTTTAATGTTGGGGTCCTGGGTTCGAGCCCCAGGCGGATCACTGAAAGAAAAGCCAAAAGGCGACAAGAAAAAGACAAGTCCTACAAAATCAATATTTTGTGGGACTTTTTTTATTGTCTTTTGGCTACCTTGACCGCCACGAAAAGGTCACTGACAGACAAAAATTAGTGCCTTATTCGTACCCCCGACAAAATTCTTTAAAAAGGGGTACGATTTGTCGGAAAATGGCGAAATGTTGTCGAGATTTGGCGACCCTGCATTTATCTCATTATGAGTTAATAAAAGTAGTTTTGTAACTTAAAAAATGAGGTATGAAATCAACATTCCGAGTATTGTTCTTCCTGAAACGGGACAAGGTGAAAAAGAACGGTAATATGCCAATCATGGCACGTATTACCATTGACGGGAAATTAGCCCAATTCAACACTAAACTTGAAGTCAATCCTAAAAACTGGTCTGCCAAAACCGGAAAGGTAAATGGCAGAGGAGCGGAATTTACCCGCATGAATGAAATGCTGGATAGCATCAAGGCTACCTTGCACAGACACTATCAGACCATTTTAGAACGGGACAGCTATGTAACCGCAGAGAAAGTACGCAATGTGTTCTTAGGTAAAGAGGAAAAAGCAAAAACTCTCTTACAGGTATTTTCCCAGCATAATGAACAATATGCGCTGAAAGTAGGGAAAACAGCCACGCAAAAGACATATACCCGTTATGAACTTACCAAAAATCGCCTTGCCGAATATATCCACAATAAATATAATGTGGAGGATATTACCTTTCGGGAAATAAATGTCGTGTTTATCGAGGGCTTCTACCTATTTATCCGGGAGAATTATCCGTGTACCCACAATACAGCCATGAAGTTTATACAGCGTTTCAGAACTGTTGTTCTGTTTGCCCACAACTTGGGACTGATTACTTTTAATCCTTTCGGGGCATATAAGCTGAAATTTGAATATGTAGAACGGGATTTTCTTGAACAGGCAGAATTAGACCGGATATATCAAAAGACGTTTGCCAGCAAACGACTGGAGCAAGTTCGGGATATATTCATTTTCAGTTGCTATACTGGACTTTCTTATGTTGATGTATGCGAACTAACGCCTGAAAATATAAGATTGTCCTTTGACGGCAATTTGTGGATAATCAAGAAAAGACATAAGACAAGCATCACGTCCAATATTCGATTACTGGATATACCCAAATCCATTTTGCAGAAATATGACGGGAAGCTACCTAATGGTAAACTGCTACCAGTCATCAGCAATCAAAAGATGAATGATTACCTGAAAGAGATTGCGACTGTTTGCGGAATAAATAAGAAAATCACATTCCATGTAGCCCGCCACAGCTTTGCGACCCTTAGCATAAGTTATGGCGTACCCATTGAAAGCGTTTCCAAAATGTTGGGACACACCAACATAAGAACTACCCAAATCTACGCAAAAATCATAGATACTAAACTTAGCGAAGATATGGACATTTTAGCTAACAAGCTAAATAACAGAAAAATATCAGTCATATAAATACTAACTTAAAAAATAAGATTATGGACTTGCAGATTATCCAAAACAAGATTTTTGAAGTCAGAGGTTACCGGGTGATGCTTGACTTGCATTTGGCAGAACTCTATCAAGTGGAAACACGAGCTTTGAAACAAGCGGTCAAACGTAACATAGACCGCTTCCCCAGTGATTTCATGTTTGAGTTGAGCAAAGACGAGTGGTTAGGACTTATCACAAATTGTGATAAGTTCCCTGACAACATCCGTCACACGCCCACCCCGCCTATGGCTTTCACCGAACAGGGGGTAGCCATGCTTTCTTCGGTTCTCCGTTCCAAAGTAGCCATAGAAGTAAACATTTCAATCATGCGGGCTTTTGTCCTCATGCGCCAAATGGTAATCGGCTACGAGGAACTATTAAAGCGCATCGAGGAACTGGAGGTAAGCACCGATGCGCAGTTCAATGAACTGTACCACGCCCTTACCCAGCTTTTGAGCCAGTCGAAACAACAGAAAGAACGCCGTCCGGTAGGTTTCGTTACCTATGAGCGTTCAGGTAACAAATAGGTAACAATTCCGGTAACGAAATACTACCTAATAAGCTATATCCGAGTATTTTACATTCTTTCACCTTGCGGGCAGTCCACCGACTACCCGCATTTTTTATTCCCTTTTCCACTGGCACATTCCCCGAAACGCCAGCCGTGCGTGGCATGGCTGACTGTATTTCGTGAAAAGAGCCGTTGGAAACCCGCACAAGCGTACCGCAAGATAAACTTGCCATACCCTTGCCTTTCCCGCCCGCATGGAGTGTTCCCTAAAGGATGAAAGGGAACAAGCACTTTTCCCCTGTTTCCCTATCTGTAAATCTTCCTCATTATGCAGTCCCCCAGCCGGGACAGTCGTTTTTATCATTTCAATAGGCAAAGGTAGCTACGGGGGCTTTTGGCTCTGCAAATTGGGTTTCATCGAAAAAAATTGTTCCAGCTTCCCGTTGGTCGGAAAAAATTTTTGTCGGAAAAATTTGCATAGCAAGACCCCTTCACCAACCAGCCTATGTGAAACGAAAACGACCGACCCGACCGGAAGACGCATAAAAAAAAAGTCGGATTTACGGGAAACAGGAAAAAAGTTCAGTGAAACTTCGACTCCCTCACCTCTCAAATCCGCATAAAATCAAAAACTTAAAAATTACAGCAATATGGAAGCAAAGGTATTATCGGAAGCAAAAGTTTATGTAGGCACTTACGCCAAGTATAACAACGGTTCATTGTCCGGCGCATGGCTCGACCTTTCGGACTATTCGGACAAGGAAGAATTTTACGAAGCCTGCCGGGAACTGCACGGGGACGAGGAAGATGCGGAATATATGTTTCAGGACTGGGAGAACGTGCCGGAGGGCTTAATCGGCGAAAGCTGGATTTCTGAAAACTTCTTTTCCCTGCGTGATGCGGTAGAGGATTTGGACGACACCGAGCAGGAAGCCTTTTTCGTGTGGTGCAACTACAAAAGCCATGATTTGGGCGAGGAAGATGCGGACGACCTTGTACGTGATTTCCGGGACGAGTATCAGGGGGAATATGACGATGAAGAAGATTTCGCCTATGAAATTATAGAAGTATGTTACGACCTGCCGGAGTTCGCAAAGACCTATTTCGATTATGAAAAGTTCGCCCGTGACCTTTTTATGTGCGATTACTGGTTTGATGACGGCTTTGTGTTCCGTGCGGCATAACCGAATACCAATCCGGGCGGGGTGTCAAACCCTGCCCGTTAAAAACGACCAAGCGATGAAACGGAAAAGCATTTATAAAATCCTTTGGCGGGCGTTCCTGCTCTGCCTTGCATGGCGGTTTACCAGTGTAGCCGGAGCAGGCACGGCGATAACGGCGTATATCGTATTTCGTGCCGCCTGTTTCCTGCTCCGTGTCTGCCTTTCAGTCGTTTATGCGCTGGGCGTAGCTCTGCTTTTCCTGTCGTTGCTTTTCTTACTGATATTATAACCATAAAAAATAGAACATCATGCAGTCACTTAACAAAAACGGGGTAAGCATTACCCAAACACCGGGAGAAGAAAAGTTCGTGAAATGCTGTTTAGGGGCTTTCAGAGGACAGATTTATTTTCAATATGACTACCGCCACACGGACGGCGAACTTTTCAGCACGGTAGCCAAAACGCTGGACGAGTGCCGCCGCAGGCGTGACGGGTGGATAGCGAAGAAGAACGGAGTAATAAATAAGTAAATTTTAGGGACATGAAAACGACAGAAGTAAACAAGGAGCTTATCGGCAGGCGTTGCGAGTGCATTTTTACGGGCTTAATGGTAACGGGGGTTATTGAGGGCATCCAAGACGACCCGCATTCCACAGCGGTCAAAGTCCGTTTCGACCACCCGCACCAGTGGGGCGATGATTTGTATAATGATGTGTGGGCGTGGGGGCGCAAAACTGACGAGTTCGGCACGCTGCACCATTTGCAACTGTTAGAGGACAAACCGGACTTTCAGATAATGACGGTAGTTTTCGGCGAGCCAATCAACCGGATAGACCGCAGTGTTTTTGAAGATGTGGAAACGTGGGGTGTCTGTTCCCTGCAAGGCTGGGTAAATAGCTACGAGAGTGTCCGGTTTGTAGCCATAAACGACCATACGGCAATCATTACGGGCGAATACAACATGGAACAGGTAAAGGTGTGGTTAGAGAAATACACGTCCATAAAGAGCCTTAAAACCAGTTGATAGAGAACGGCGGCTGTTTGCCGCCGCCACTTTCTTTCGTGAGCCTGCCAGCGGGTGAAGAAAGTAACAAAGAAGCCGTTCGTTTCCCTATCATGGAACAGCCCGCCAATACTTCCCGGCGGGCTGTCTTTGCCCTAATAATCAAATTATACTAATTATCTTTCTCTCGCTCTTTTTCATCATTATATGGATGAAAAGTTAATAATCGTCCTGATGCTTCTATTTCAACCCGATAGTAGTTGCCATTAAAATAAATAGCTCTTTTGCCTTGGCGTTTAAAGTTTTTATTAGGATTTACTTTAAATTCCTCTTCTATTTCTTTTTGAGCAGATGTAATAACCGATATTATAAGATTTCTAATATCAGAAAATTCATACTGAAAAGTTGTTTTTTCTTTATAACTCCCATTTTGTAGGTCTGCAGTATGGCGTATTACAATATGTAGAAATCTTTCTAAATCCCACCATATTGATTTTGACCATGACAGTAGAACTTCATCTTCAAATCTATAGGCAATATACAATAATTTTAATTGTTGTTCAAAAGGTAAATTGTTCCAGTTACTATCAGCACGTTGTATTTCATTTTTTAATATGGTTTCTTTTTCTTTCAGTTGGATATGCCAAATGTCGTGTATTTCTTTGTTCTCTTCATCAGTCAACCCAACATAACAAGATTTTATTTTTAAATATTTCTCTCTGATTAGAAACTTTTGTTGATTGGTTTTATTATCAATAATATATCGCAAATCTTCGGCTGTAATATTATTGGGTTCAAAATATTGTTTCAAAGCATAGAAATCATTTTTTTCCACATTGGAAAGTACGCATCCATCTTTTAGCTTAGCTTTATATAATCCAAGCATCATCAGATAACTTTCTTCTTCGGAAATATTTACATCTATCTTTATTTGATTAGGAATTTCTTTTTTACTCTTTTTTATATATACATTTTTTCTTGGACGATTTATACTGCTTACACATGCAATATCATCATTAAGAATTCCGTCCTTGTCCAAAAAGACTTTTTGTTCTTCAGATAAATTGTGAAGAATTGATGGGGAAAATAATATTTTCTTACTTGAACGAGGAATATGTTTTAATTTTAGTAACTGTTCTAATTCTTCTCGCTGTTCTAATGTATATTTGAATGTCCCCATTAGTGATTGACCGAACTTATTATATGCTTCGCTTCCTTGATGAAAATCTAAAGAAACAAAAGTATCATATTGTCCATACATACTGTAAATCTCTTCGTAAGAAAAATTCATATTACCATATTTTTTTCGTAATCTACATGTCCTAAATTTTCTCCCAAATGATTTTTTTAGTCCTTTCATCTATCTATTCTATTAAGTAGATGTTCATAATTGGTTTATATCATAAGGTTTTGATACCTTTGCCTCATAAAATTCAAATATGCACTTATGGGCAAAATCAAATCAATCATATTAAAGGATTCCGAACGCTTGGCGTTGGAAACGGGTTTCCGACAGGGAGACAGCC
>NZ_JABXJH010000088.1:0-10081 GCF_013373675.1 Bacteroides sp. L10-4 | reverse complement strand
TGATGGAGTTCTGTGCCCGTGTCGGGACTTTGCTTCATTTGCCTTTGAATGCGGAGCGCCTGCGCAAGCTGACTGAGAATTATGTGGTGAGTAATGCGAAGATAAAGGGCGCGCTGGGAATTGACCGCATGCCGGTGAGGGCAGAGGAGGGGATAGTGAGAACGATAAAATCGTTCTCACATATAAAAGTTAATAATTAGGCATTGTTAGTGGTGTGATAAAAATCTAACACTATTATTAAACAGTTAGTATTTAGTTAAATACAAGGGTATATTGATTTTTTGATTTGAATTTGATTTACTTATCACCAAGCAGTCCCCGGCAATCAATTCAAACCAAGATGTCAAGGTTCTCCCTTTATTTGATGATTTTAAAGCTAATGCGATTTTATCGCACCGGTAGTAATTAAGAATTAAATAGGAAAGTACTGTTATGTATTATCTGCTGATATTGGTTCTGCTGTTTCTGGCAGAACTTTTTTATTTTAAGGTGGCTGACAGGTGCAATATCATCGACAAGCCCAATGAACGGAGTTCCCATACGAAAGTGACTTTGCGCGGCGGTGGGATTATCTTCTATTTCGGCGCATTGGCTTATTTCCTGACGAGTGGTTTTGAATATCCCTTTTTTCTGCTTGCCTTGACACTGGTGACGTTCATCAGCTTCGTGGACGACATAAGATCCACCGGGCAGATGACACGGCTGCTTTTTCATTTCTCTGCCATGGCTTTGATGTTTTATCAGTGGGGACTGTTCTCCTTGTCGTGGTGGTGGATAGTCATAGCCTTGATAGTGTGTACTGGTATCATCAATGCCTACAACTTTATGGATGGGATTAACGGCATAACCGGCGGTTATTCTCTGGTTGTTCTTGCTGCCTTGGCCTATGTCAATAAGGAGGTGGTGGCTTTTGTGGAAGCGGACTTCATCTATACCGTTATCTGCTCCGTTCTAGTCTTCTGTTTCTTCAATTTCCGCAAACGGGCCAAGTGCTTTGCGGGTGATGTGGGTTCGGTGAGCATTGCCTTCATCCTTCTCTTCCTGATAGGCAGGCTCATCATCCAGACTGGTGATTTCAGTTGGATAGTCCTTTTATCCGTGTATGGTGTGGATAGTGTGCTGACTATCATTCACCGCCTGATGCTTCACGAGAATATCGGCCTGCCGCATCGCAAGCATATGTATCAGATTATGGCGAATGAGCTGAAGGTTCCTCATGTGGTGGTTTCTTCTATTTACATGGCAGTGCAGGCAATCATTGTCGTAGGATATATAATGTGTTTAGGTTACGGTTATTGGTATTTGACAGGTATAATTCTTTTGCTTTGTTTTTCTTATACCTGCTTTATGAAGAAGTATTTCGGATTGCACCAGTCTACGTGAGTAATACTGAAATGATGATTAGTAAAATAATGAAAGGCGATGGAGACTAAAATCTCCATCGCCTTTCGTCTTTTTTTGAAATATAAATCGTACCTTTGTCATACACCAATCAGGTTATAATAACATGGAACAGATACGTAAACTGCCGATAGGCATACAGACTTTTGATAAACTACGTGAAGGCGGTTTTCTTTATGTAGATAAGACGGCTATGATTTATCAAATAGCATCTACTTCTACTCCTTATTTCCTGAGCCGTCCCCGTCGTTTTGGCAAGAGCCTGCTTCTTTCTACTTTTGAAGCCTACTTTCAAGGACGCAAGGATTTGTTTCAAGGTTTGGCCATCGAACAGCTGGAAAAGGAATGGGAAGAATATCCGGTTTTGCACTTGGATTTGAATGCCCGGAAATATGAAACTGCTGCTGACCTGACGGCTATGCTTAATCAGTATCTGGAGAAATGGGAACTGCTCTATGGTCAGGAGAAGAAAGACCGTAGTCCGGAAGAGCGTTTTGCTTACGTGATAGAGCAGGCATGCACGCTGACGGGAAAGCAGGTTGTTGTGCTGATTGATGAGTATGACAAGCCATTGCTTCAAGCGGTCTTGGATGAGAACTTGCTGGATGAGTATCGGAAAATATTGAAAGCGTTCTACGGTGTCTTGAAGAGCACTGACCGTTATCTTCGTTTTGTTTTCCTGACCGGAGTGACCAAGTTTGCGCAAGTAAGTGTGTTCAGTGATTTGAACCAGCTGAATGACATAAGCATGGATAGAGCATACAATGCTTTGTGCGGCATTACACAAGATGAACTTATAAAAACATTTGGCCCGGAAATACAACGGTTAAGTGAAAATGAAGAACTGACTTTGGAGGAAACGATTTTTCGGTTGGCAAAGAAATATGACGGCTATCATTTTTGTGAAGATACTTCGGTGGGGCTTTTTAACCCTTTCAGCCTTCTGAATGTATTTCAGAAATTGAAGTTCGGCAACTTCTGGTTTCAGACGGGTACACCTACTTATTTGGTGGATTTATTAAAAAAGAGTGACTATGATCTTCGCCTTTTGCTGAATGGCGTAGAGGTTACTGCCTCTGCCTTCTCTGAATATCGTGCAGAAGCTAATAATCCTCTGCCTATGATTTATCAGAGCGGTTACTTGACTATAAAGGCTTATGATAAGGAGGTTTGCCTTTATACGCTTCAATTTCCGAATGATGAAGTATGTTATGGTTTCCTCAATTTTCTGGTTCCTTTTTATACTAAAGTTACTGATGATGAGACTGGTTTCCACATCGCTAAATTCATGCGTGAATTGAAGAGTGGGGATGTGGAGGCGTTTATGGAGCGTCTTAAGATATTCTTCTCCGGTATTCCGTACGAGTTGAGTGATGATACGGAACGTCATTATCAGGTTATTTTTCATGTAGTGTTTACTTTGCTGGGACAGTTCATCCGGTCCGAGGTTCGCAGCAGCCGCGGCCGTGCGGACGCAGTGGTTCATACCCCTACCGCTATTTATGTTTTTGAGTTCAAACTGGACGGTACGGCCGACGCAGCTCTGAAGCAAATAGATGAAAAGGGGTATCTGATTCCTTATACCTTGGATGGAAGGAAATTAGTGAAAGTAGGTGTGAACTTCAGTAAAGAAACACGGAATATTGATGAATATATTGTCGTGGAGGAATAAAATCGTACCTTTGTCATACACCAATCAGGTTATAATAACATGGAACAGATACGTAAACTGCCGATAGGCATACAGACTTTTGATAAACTACGTGAAGGCGGTTTTCTTTATGTAGATAAGACGGCTATGATTTATCAAATAGCATCTACTTCTACTCCTTATTTCCTGAGCCGTCCCCGTCGTTTTGGCAAGAGCCTGCTTCTTTCTACTTTTGAAGCCTACTTTCAAGGACGCAAGGATTTGTTTCAAGGTTTGGCCATTGAACAGCTGGAAAAGGAATGGGAAGAATATCCGGTTTTGCACTTGGATTTGAATGCCCGGAAATATGAAACTGCTGCTGACCTGACGGCTATGCTTAATCAGTATCTGGAGAAATGGGAACTGCTTTATGGTCAAGAGAAGAAAGACCGTAGTCCGGAAGAGCGTTTTGCTTACGTGATAGAGCGGGCATGCACGCTGACGGGAAAGCAGGTTGTTGTGCTGATTGATGAGTATGACAAGCCATTGCTTCAAGCGGTCTTGGATGAGAACTTGCTGGATAAGTATCGGAAAATACTGAAAGCGTTCTACGGTGTCTTGAAGAGCGCTGACCGTTATCTTCGTTTTGTTTTCCTGACCGGAGTGACCAAGTTTGCGCAAGTAAGTGTGTTCAGTGACTTGAATCAGCTGAATGATATAAGCATGAAGTCTCCTTACGCTGCTTTGTGTGGTATTACCAAAGAGGAGTTGGTGAAAACCTTTCTGCCGGAACTTGAGAGACTGGCTAAACGAAGAGGGGTATCCTTACAAGAAGTGATTGATTTGATGGAACGTCAATATGATGGTTATCATTTTCATCCGGAAGGCATAGGAATGTTCAATCCGTTCAGTGTATTGAATGCTTTTGATGCAGAAGAGATGGGGTACTACTGGTTTCAGACCGGCACACCTACTTACTTGGTTGACTTGCTGAAGCAGAGTGATTACGATATACGTCTATTGATAGATGGAGTGGAAGTGCTGGCTTCCGCTTTCTCCGAATATCGTGCGGAAACAAAAAATCCTCTTCCGATGATTTATCAAAGTGGTTATTTGACCATAAAAGGGTATGATGATGATGTGAAGCTATACACTTTAGGCTTTCCGAATGATGAGGTACGTTACGGCTTTCTGAATTTTCTGGTTCCTTTTTATACTAAAGTTACTGATGATGAGACTGGTTTCCACATCGCTAAATTCATGCGTGAATTGAAGAGTGGGGATGTGGAGGCGTTTATGGAGCGTCTTAAGATATTCTTCTCCGGTATTCCGTACGAGTTGAGTGATGATACGGAATGTCATTATCAAGTTATTTTTCATGTAGTGTTTACTTTGCTGGGACAGTTCATCCGGTCCGAGGTTCGCAGCAGCCGTGGTCGTGCGGACGCAGTAGTTCATACCCCTACCGCTATTTATGTTTTTGAGTTCAAACTGGACGGTACAGCCGACGCAGCTCTGAAACAAATAGATGAGAAGGGGTATCTGATTCCTTATACCTTGGATGGCAGGAAATTAGTGAAAGTAGGTGTGAACTTCAGTAAAGAAACACGGAATATTGATGAATATATTGTCGTGGAGGAATAGGAACGAACAATCATATATATGGAAAAGGCGATGAAGATTTGATTCTCCATCGCCTTTTCCATATTATAGTATTTCACCTTATTTCTTCATTCTCAGCACCCGTATTCCCGTCCACTTATTATTGTCTTTCAGCATTTGTGACAAGGAGACCTTGGAGGCCACCACTTTCTTGTCGGTAGAGGAAGCGTGTACCAGCAGGAGTTTGCTGTCTGCATAGAAAGCGATTCCCATGTGGGCTACATCCAGCCCCGGAGTGTTGGTGGTGATGGCTATGATATCGCCGTCTTTAATCCACGGAAGGCCATCGGCGGGAAGTTTGGCTTTGGGAAGATAGTGAACTTCCTTGCCGGACAAGGATTGCTCTATCTTCTTCATTTTGGCTACGTTCTCCGGAGAATTTGCCAGCTGCTTGTAGAGTTGGGGGTGGGAAGACATGTAGGAGATGGACAGCTTTTCGGTGTCGGGACTCATGGCATCCGTTACATCCTGAAGGAAGCCGTTGCGTACGCCATTGTTTATCCAGTCGGCAATATAATGCAGGCGGGAAGTGTACCCGTCGATTTTACCGTCACGGTAACGGATTTTCTGCAGGTTATCGGCGAAAGCGCTTTCCGAGATGTCCCCGTCGGCCAATTTGGGGGTGAGTGTCTCTGCCAGCACATATTCCACCAGCGTGGTGCAGTCTACCTCATCGCAGTTGATGACGAGTTCCTCGGGACCATCTGTCTCCAGCGTATGGGCCACGTATGGCACATCCAGATACTTTATTCCATTGCTCAACATATCTTTCCCTCCCTGGGCAGAAACGGAAGTTACCAGAGTTGCCGCACAGAGGGCGCTGAACATAAATTTAGTCATTGTTTTCATTTTTCTTTCTTTTGATTATTACTGTTCTTAAACGTAAAAAGGATGCAGCAAATTTACTACATCCTTTTTATAAAAGCTTAATACGGGGGAATTAAATTCAATACTGCCGGATTAAATATTTATAAATTCTTTTGAGGCAGATTCAGAGGCCGGGGAATACGAGCCCTTCACGCAGCCACTTCTCCAGTTCTTCGGTCCATTGACGCTTGTAGGGGAAGTTGTCACGGAATCCCCAGCCATGTCCGCCGGTAGGGTAGGCATGCAGGCTGGCAGGTACTTTATGGTCGCGCAGGGCGAGGAAATAGCCGATGCCATTGATGGGTGGCACCGCATCGTCATCCGAAGAAAGCATGATGAAAGCTTGGGGGGTGCGTGCCGATACCTGTCTTTCGAGTGAGTATTTCTGTTCCAGTTCCTGAGACGGGTTTTCTCCGAGGAGATTGGTGCGTGAGCCTCCATGAGTGATACCCGGTTGCATGGAGATGACCGGATAGAACAGTATCTGAAAGTCGGGACGGGTTTTGTCACTGCTGTAGAGAGTGGCTAGCGAAGCGGCCAAATGTCCGCCTGCAGAGGCTCCCATGATGCCTACGCGCTGAGGGTTGACGCCCCATTCGGCAGCATGTTCGCGTATGAGGCGAATGGCTTGTTCGGCATCAGAAAGGGGGATTTCATTGTGGCCGTTGGGCATGCGGTACTTCAGTACTGCGTACGTAATGCCTTGTGCATTGAGCCAGGAGGCCATGTCGAGTCCTTCGTGGCGCATGGCAAGACCGCTGTAAGCGCCTCCCGGACACATGATGATGGCCATACCGTTGGGCTGGGAAGCCGAGAAGATGGTGAGGGTAGGGACGGTAATGTTGGTTACCCATTCATTGTTATAGTTCTGTTCTGTTTCGGACGGTCTGCTGTTGTTGGGGGCTTTGTCGGGCCATAAAGGCAATTCGACGGGATTTTGTGCAAATAATAGGGCCGTTGTAAATAAAGAAAAGAATAATAGAATCTTTTTCATGTTTCTTATATTTAAAGTTATTTGGTTTGAAAGGAATAGGGGGACTTTCCGTCCCCCTTATTCCTTTCAAATGTTGAGCTTGTGAGATTTCAACTATTTGGTTTTCATGGAAGCTTTGATGAGATAGCATATCAGCAGGACGTATGCACCTAGTGCCAGTACTTCAGACCAGGTATTCTGTAACCATGCATCGTTCACGAGGTTGATTCCTCCGAAACGCATGGCGGCGCTTGCCACACCCATCAGTGCACCGCCGGCAATGAAACCGGAGGCCAGCAGTGTGCCTTTCTCTCCACGTTCGGCATTGAGAGCGGCATCCTTGCTGCGGCTGGTCACGTACCAGTTGATGGCACCGCCCACTACCAACGGAACATTCAGTTCCAACGGGATGAACATGCCCAGTGCGAACGCCAGTGCGGGAATCTTGCAGAAGTTGAGGATGACGGCCAGCACTGCACCTATACCATAGAGCAGCCAGGGCGCACCCACACCGTTCATCAGAGGTTCGATAACGGCTGCCATGGCATTGGCCTGGGGAGCGGCCAATTGTCCGCTGGTGAAACCGTACGTCTTGTTCAGGATAATCATTACACCACCTACGGTAGCGGCGGAAACGATGGTTCCGAGGAACTTCCAGGTCTCCTGTTTGGCAGGTGTGCTGCCCAGCCAGTAACCGATTTTCAAGTCTGTGATGAAGCCTCCTGCCATGGACAGTGCCGTACATACAACACCGCCCATCACCAGTGCGGCAACCATTCCTTCGGGACCTTTCAGCCCTACGGCTACCATGACCACGGATGCCAGGATCAATGTCATCAACGTCATTCCGGATACGGGGTTTGTGCCCACAATCGCAATGGCATTGGCGGCCACAGTGGTAAATAGGAAAGCGATGCCTGCCACAAGCAGGATGGCTACAATGGTATGTGCCAGGTTGCCCTGCATCACATCGAAGTAGAAGAAGAGAACAACCAGCAGCAGTGTGATGGTGGAACCGATGGCGATAATCTTCATGGAGATGTCCCGTTGCGTGCGTTTTACGCCGGCCTCTACATTGGATTTACCACCCATTTCCTTGGCAGCCAGCCCTACGGCACTCTTGATGATGCCCCAGGACTTGATAATGCCGATGATGCCTGCCATGGCAATGCCACCGATACCGATGCTCTTGGCATAATATTTGAAGATTTCTTCCGGAGTCATGGCGCCTACGGTTGCCGTAATCTCGGGGTTCCATTGGTTCAGTACGGAGTCTCCCCAAATCATGGACATGCCGGGGATAATAATCCACCATACGGCCAGTGAGCCGGCACAGATGATGGACGCGTATTTCAGCCCTACGATATAGCCCAGACCAAGCACGGCAGCACCCGTGTTAACCTTGAACACCAGCTTGGCTTTCTCGGCCAGCATTTCGCCGAAGCCGCATACGCGGGTGGTGAAATTCTCGTTCCACCAGCCGAAGGTTGCCACGATGAAGTCATATAGACCGCCGATGATACCTGCCATGAGTAACGGTTTTGCCTGGCTGCCGCTCTTTTCGCCGGAGACGAGCACTTGCGTGGTGGCTGTTGCCTCGGGGAAGGGATACTTGCCGTGCATGTCGCTCACGAAATATTTGCGGAAGGGAATCAGGAAGAGAATACCCAGCACACCTCCCAGCAGGGAGCTGATAAAGACTTGTGCGAAGGTGACGGTGATTTCTTTCGGATAGGTTTCCTGAAGGATATAAAGTGCCGGAAGGGTGAAGATGGCGCCTGCCACGATGACGCCCGAGCTGGCGCCGATGGACTGGATAATGACGTTTTCGGCCAGTGCATTCTTGCGTTTGGCTGCACCCGATACGCCGACGGCAATGATGGCGATGGGGATGGCTGCTTCGAATACTTGCCCCACCTTCAGCCCCAGATAGGCTGCTGCGGCCGAAAAGAGGATGGCCATCAGAATACCCCACGTCACCGACCAGGCATTTACTTCTGAATACTTCTTGTCCGGGCTCATCAAAGGGTTGTACACTTCTCCCGGTTTCAATTCACGGAACGCATTTTCTGCTAGTCCGGTGATAGGTTCTTCTTCTTGTTTCATAGGTTTTGTAGTTTTATGTTTTTCGTTATGGAGTTCAAAGAAAGCAAAAAAAAAGGAGATTTAAAAAAATCTCCTTAATTCTGTATGGTAAAATGCTTATTTGGCATCTTTTGCCGTCATATCTCCTTCGATAAACAATCGCATTATTTCCGTTTTGGCATTGGTGCGCAGGGTAATGGATTTCTTGAAGTGGCCGGGGTATCTTCCGGTTCCATTATAGGTTACTTTCACTGTGCCCGTCTTTCCAGGTGCTATCGGTTCCTGTGAGTATTCGGGAACGGTACATCCGCAGGAAGCCACGGCCTGATGGATGACAAGCGGAGCATCGCCTACGTTTGTGAACTTAAAGGTGTAGCTGACCACCGGGCTGTTCTCGGAGAATGTGCCGAAGTTGTGGGTGGTCTGTTCGAATTTGATGTCTGCCTTTCCTTGGGCATAGGCACAACCGATGCTCATAACCAGCATCAGCATATAAAAAGCGACTTTCTTCATGTTCTTATCTTTTTTATATTTCAACGGCGCAAAGGTAACCCATTTTCATTAAAATAATGCCTATGGCGTGCGAAATTGTATTAAATCGGGCTCAAAAGGTCTCTGTACGAATGATAAGCAGGGAAAAATAGGGGAAGCGGATGGTCGCTATCCGCTTGCTGTCATTGATATACTTCTCTTCCGGAGTGCCTACATTCTCAAAATAGTGATACCGGTATTCGGGATGCAGGCGGATGCAGCGGTGAATCTCATCGGTGCATCTGGACAGCTTCATGATGACAACCGCACTGTTTTCGCTTGTCAGTTTCTCTATCTCTTCTGTCGTAGTAATGCCGGGTATCACCGTCAGCCGCTCTTCCTGGCTGGCTACATGGAGCCCGCCCAGTGCGCCGGCGGCAATGAAGGCGGGGATACCGGGGATGTGTTCCACGGGGATGCCGTCTGCCTGCAGTTTGTCATATACATAGTGTATGGAAGAGTAGAATCCGGCATCTCCTTCGGCAACGATACAGACCTTCTTTCCTTGTTGCCGGAGGGTGGAGCTCTCCATATAGACCTCGTCGTAGGCGCTCAGGGCTTTTTCGCGCTGTTTGCTCATGGGGAGTGGAAAGCGGCGCACCGTGTTTTCCGGAATGTCGAGTTGCAATAGGATGTCGGCTGCGCGTGAAACTCTGTTTCCATCTTTGGCCAGTGTCTCGGGACAGAAAATACAGTCGGCTGCCTGCAGGGCTTTCAAGCCTTTTATGGTAATCAGTTCCGGTTCGCCGGGACCGAGAGATACAAATATGACGGGGAACATTTGCATGAAGACATTAAAGGTTAACACTACTGTCCAATAAAAGTTAGCTAATCGGTCTTTGAAATTATTGAAATACAGTCTTTTAAGCAGTCCTTTAGAATGAAACGGATTTGAATTCGTAGCTTAGCGGTCAAATTGAAGGCCGCTTATG
>NZ_JABXJH010000087.1:0-10365 GCF_013373675.1 Bacteroides sp. L10-4 | reverse complement strand
TTTAGGAAGTAGCTATACACTTCTGAAGAGTAGTTATGTCTATATACAAACTTACCCAAGGATACGTTAATGTTCGTAAACTTGGGTAAGATTTTATAGATATTGTTTGGAGAGGACTTAGAATTCACCCTCAGCACATGATACACCTGCACTAACAAAAACAAGGACTTGCCCGTTAATCACACCTTCGGACAGTCCGTATTTCCAGGCTCCAGTTCATGCAAAATCCAAAATACGTAACATTTAATCCCATGGTTTTCAACATCTTTACACAATGCCGCTAGTATTGATGCGGAATATGTGTGTAGTGCATTTCTCCGGAAATAACCCAGACAGCCTCTTCGTCATAAACAAATTGTCCATCTTTGATTTCAATACGGTATTTGTTGCCGGATTGTGCAATAAAGATGAAAAACATGCTAAGCAACAAGAATAAAAATGCGTATTTCTTCATAACTTGTTTGAATTGGATGAAAATAAAAGTCGGCATATACCAACGGCTTGTCTATTTCGAATAGCGAATCATTATTTGAATAAAAATTCACTTTGGTTTCTTTTTACTTGTTAAGAAAAGCGTTCAGTCTTTTAATATCCTCACCCAAAGTGGCGGCATTAATCTTTTTGTAAGCAAAAGGCTTTAACAACTTTTCAATGCTCTTGGCATAACGGGGATTTTGCTTCAGCACTTGTATCTTCTCAAACATCTGTATCCCCTCCACCATTTTTTCGAAACGAACAGATGATTGGTTGTCAGGATACACGATGTAGGTATCGCCTGCCGCCCATGTGTGAAAACGAGTATCGACTTCTGGTGATTCCACCCAGCTGTTGTATGCCCAGCGGAGGTAGCCGTCCAGTCCACGTTCGGCGGCTATCAGACCATAAGCGGATGCCTCTACCGGTTGTGAGAAAGTAAAGGTATTAGGCCATGATTCCGTGCAACAGGTGTAAAAAGTCGTTATCTTTCCTTGTTGGCGACGTGCGTCCACCACTCCGTCGGGATATTGGGTGTCGTAGGCAATGCAGAGGTCGAACAGTTCTCCTTCAAGTTCAGCGTGATAGTTTCCGGCAAGTGATATTTTGTAGTTCGGATCAGCCTTACGGATGACTCTCAAAGCTGCCTCCATACTCTCTTTGGGACGTTCGTCCATAGCAATGATAGTATGTCCGAACCAGCCTTTCGCTTTCAGATGAGTTGCAAAAGCTGACAATTTGTTCACCCAATAGTCATCGAACTCGGGCTTGTTGACATTCATCTTCTTGTCTACTATGGAGTTGGTTGCCTGGTCGTAATAGCGGAAAGAGAGTTTCCAGGGAATGACGGAATAACAGTAGATGTAAGGACCTACGCCACACTGTTGCATGAATTCCACCCAACGGTCGAATACCGTGAAGTCGTACATCCACGTACCGTCTGCCTTCTTTATTTCGGTAATCATGTTCTCAAAATAGTCGTAAGTCTGTCCGTTCCATGGTTTATGGGTAATGGAAGCGGTGATGCCGCGCTGACCAGCACGTGCCAGCCGTTGCATAAGCGGACGCATGGCTTCGAAGTGTTCTCGGCTCCACAAAGGCACGTTTGCCACACGCGCCACCGCAAAGGGATTTTGCCACAAATCCAGATGGAATTTGCACTCTTCAGGCAGTGCCATTGTGCGGTCAATCACCCGGATTGTAAACGGCAGCACGCCGCATTCCTTGCCTTCGCATTCCACTCTTATCCGACCTTTGTAAATACCGGAAACTGCATCACGTGGCACGTCAAAAGTTATCCACGCCGGACGTACGGTACGCGCTTCATAGCGTAACGTACGCATAGGCTCTATGCGGTCGGCAACGAGGGCAGAATCAAACAAAGTCTTGTCCGGACGATAACCGCAACCGCCGCCATTCTTGTTCAGTTCGTCGGTCATCACATAGCGCACGAATCCGGTGGTTTGTTCATCCGTCCAGCGACATCCTTCCTGCTCTTCCACTTCAAAACGCAGGTTGCCTTCTTCTTCTCCTGACCATACCAGGAACTTGGCATGCAGGCGTTCGCCACGCCAGGCGGTCAGGATCAGGTGCTTTGAGAGTTTACTGCTTATGGGACAAATGAATTTGTCGGTTTGCAGATTGGTGTCTCCCCAGGCGGCCTGTAGGTTCTTAGAGGTTTTGTTCCATGCCGGGTCATTGGCATGAGGAACACTTGGTTCGGTCACATCCTGTGCCATTACATTACCTGCCAAAAGCGAAAGGAAGAGGCAGGTACAAAAAGAAAGAAAATGTTTTTTCATTGGATATAATTATTTTTAAAGTAAATATTGCATATCGGGTAAACGGCAGGTCAGTCGCCTATCCGTTTCAGCTGGAAGCAGTCTATATCCGGTGCCCAGCAATAAGGGCTACCCATGCGCACCGTGTTATACCCCGCTTTTAAGCGTACAGGCACCGTGATCGAAGCCACAGAACGTCCTTCCGCCGTCTCACGTAGGCGGTCTATCCGAATAGGTTCTCCATTATTCACCTCAATGAGCAGCCGGCGATACTTGCCGGGAATATAATCCACCGTCAGTTCGTACCATCCGCCTCGCTCACTATATACCTTGTTCCATTCGGCATAGTTCTCGCAGCTGCCTCCTACATAAGCAATCTTCATGCCACCCGAGGCTTCGGGCATGGGTACATATGCCACCGTCTTGGACGATTTGCCCAAATCATTGAAGCAAGGCAGATAAGCCCATTCGGCTTCGTAAAGCGAAGGCTCTATTCTCCTTTCACCCTCCAGGCGCAGCATCAGTACACCGTGGGGAGGCACCTCTTTGCAAAGCACCCCTTGTATGGACGGCAATTGCCTCTGCCGCACCACGTCGCGCACCTTGACCGTGCCTGCCAGTTCAAGCGCTTCCAGAGGAACATGAAAACCGCATACCGTGTCCGAAGGGTTGTATAAGGCCACGGCACGTATCCGTCCACGTAATTGTTCCACGTCCTTCACCAGCACATATCCCTCGCCCTGGCGCAAGGCCACGTATGCCTGCAAACCCAGCCAATCTTGGTTCAGAGCTATAAGTTCTTTGTTCTTCAACAACCGGAGTGAAGCTTCGGAAATGGTGGTGAGGTCGCAGCCTATCAGCAGTGGCGAACTCATGATGCACCACATCCCGAAATGCGTCTCTTCTTCTACGGGAGTCAGCCCCCGTCCTATCTCAAGCATGTCCATATCATTGTAGTGCCCGCCGCCGGCGTATGCCGACAGATAGAGGTTCTTCCGGATGATGGATTTTACTGATGCCCACTCCGGCCGGATGTCAGGACTGATGCGCCATGAACATGCCAACCGTGCCGCCCACGTACCTGGAAAGGCCCAACGGCAGATATTGACCGAGACGGGCCGTTCCGCCACTTCGCGGATAGCACGGCATATCCCGGAATAGCGTCGTTCTTCTTCCAAATCCAGTTCCTGCCCCGCACCGCAATAGTCTATCTTGATGAAATCGAATCCCCAGTCATTAAAGTAAAGCCGGGCATCCTGCAGCTCATGTCCATAAAGCCCGGAGCCCACGCCGTGGGTATCGTTATCCCAAATGGAACCACAGGTATTGCTGCCCGCATCCGAATAGATGCCTGCTTTCAACCCGAGCGAATGGATATGCTCTGCCACGCCTTTCAGCCCATGCGGAAAGCGCACGGGATGGGTAACCATCTGTCCGGTGGAATCGCGGTGACCGAAAAAGCCGTCGTCTATATTGATATAAGTATAGCCGGCTTCCTTCAATCCGGTCTGTACCAAGGCATCTGCCTGTTTTTTTATCAACTCGTCACTGATATTCACCCGATAGGTGTTCCAGGAACTCCACCCCATCAGGGGACGAATCACTTCACCGCCTGTCGGCTGTGCGAGGGAGAAAGCAGGGAAATATCCCAGTAAAAGAAAGAGTAACGCAAATTTCATGATATTATTTATTTTCCACACTCACTTCCGTCAGTACATTGATGCCGTAGCGGCCTCCTTCAGCCACAGTCCACGTCGTATTCCCGTTAGCACAACGGATGGCATAACGGGCAGAACACAGCGATATATGTACTGTTATATATCCTTTTTATTGTCATAATCATTTTTCAGGTTTTAGATACCATATCCTGCAATGAATTTCCAAAGATAAGAGAAAAAATGTTGTAAGAAAAATCAGATACGGTTTATTTGTGTATTTATGAATATAGATGAAGTCCGGTATGTATCACACACGCCGGACTCCTACTAAGAAAAATACAAATATGATAATTATTTGTTTTTAGAATTTACATCATCAGAATCCCGGGTTCTGCACAATCTTACCTTGTCAGTCCGTCGCGGATGGCAGCCACCGGAATGGGCAGAAGCTCATATACGTACTTGCCACCTTCCATACGCTTCACGTTTTCGATAGAATGACCTGCATATTCGTTCTTCTTGATAGCCATCTCCACATAGCGGCCATGACGAATAAGGTCCTGACGACGTACACCTTCCATGTAAAACTCGTGTCCGCGCTCTTCAAGCAGCTTGTCAAGGTACTTATCTACCGTACCGATTTCATCATCAGTGAAGGCAGGCAGTTTGCCATGCTTGGTACGGATTTCGTTCAGATACTCCTTGGCCATGGCGTTCACGCTGTTGCTGTTGCGCACCACTGCCTCGGCATAAAGGGTCTTAACATCCGAGAAGCGGAATACCACTACGTCACACATGCCCTTGTCGCCAATCATGCCGTCGATGGTGTATTTGCCCGGAACCGCACCTACTCTCAACGAACCGTCGGTCTTGTCCAGTTCTTCGCTGTGTTGCTTGCCGCTCGTATCGGTATATTCACCGTAGATGCGTGTCAGACGGTAATCACCCTTTTCAAAAGTGTGATAGTAAGACCATGCCATGCGGTATCCAGGTAGAAGGAAAATTATCCGGGCTAATTTTGTCATACACTTCACTCTCAAGCGCACAGCTCGAAGCTGCCAGCAGGATGGACCCCATCAACAGTTTTGTTATCTTGTTCATAATCGATTAATCTTTTAATTTTTTTCTTTGTTTTACTTATTCGCTCTTCTGCCTTTCTTTTAGAACGTGATGTTCAGACCAAGGCTGTAAGAGGTCACGTTAGGATAAGAGTAAGTACCCGTATCGGTTTCGGGATCAAGACCTGTCCAGTTGGTGATGACAAACGGATTGTTGACATCAGCATACACACGCAGGTTGGAGATGCCCCAGTTCTTCTTCACCGGAACGTTGTAACCCAGAGTAATGTTTCCACAACGGATGAAGTAGAGCGACTTCAAGTAATAGTCACCGTTTCCGCGGCTACCTGCCAAGATGCCGGGGTTCTTGGAACCTTGATTCTCGCTGCTGAACGAGTCGAACACATAACGAGAGAGATTCTGTGAGTTCTGGTTGGTGTCAATCCAGTCTTCCCAATAACTGGAAGTCACTTTGCGGCCTGCTTCACCATAGAAATATACATTGAGATCGAAACGTTTGTAGCGCAGGGCGTTGTTGAAACCGTAGATAATCTTGGGAGCGTTGTTTCCGAAAGAAGAGTTTTGAACAACTGTTCCACCGCTATTATCCGCTGCTTTGCGCATACGCCCGCCGCTTTGTAGGCATGGACGATGCCGAGGAGGTGGTACAAGATGTGTTTGCCTGCTTTTGGGAGAAGCGTGAGTCATTGCTCATCAACTCGTCGCTTAATGCGTACCTTTTCCGCATGGTGTACCACCGCGTGCTGAACAAGCTTGCCAAGAACAATGCCATGCACCGCGCCGACGAACGTTTCTGCCAGGACATGAACGACCTGCTTTACGATGAAGAACCCTTCAGCCTTGAAGAGTTGCAGCAACGCATCGAGGCTGCTTTGGCATCCCTGCCGGAAACCTATCGCGAAGCATTCATGCTCTACCGCATGCAGGGCTTGGAGTGCAAGGAGATGGCGGCACGGCTGGGGGTGTCCGACAAGCTGGTGTACTACCGCGTGCAGCAAGCCGTGAAGTTATTGGAGCAGAGCCTGAAAGATTACTTGCCGCTGGCATTGTTGATGCTTTCGATGAATGCAAACCATAGCCATTCTCTGTGACAGAAGGGGATTGATGCGACACTATACATTATATATAATGGTGCTTTGATACTGCAGTTTTTTTTCTATTTTCCAGTCACAGGTAATGCATTTTTTCGCTGTTCCGATTCGCTTAGAGCCTTCAATTTGTTGTGATTTTGCACCACCACAAAGCATAAATATAACTATTTGATTATCAGCACATATAAATAGAGCCTATTTCAGTCGTATACTGAACGCGATTCAGTCGTATATTGAAATACATTCAGTATACGACTGAATTACCTTCAGTATACGGATAAAAGGTCACCCTATTGGTTTTGTAAACAATGCAGACTGTCGAAAAAGCCATAAGAAAAAAAGATTCCCGATTTCATTGGCTATGTAATCAACGCTATTAATAAGAAGACCTTAGAAACAAACGCCAAGAAGGTTAGAAAACAAAAAGGCCTAAATAAAAACAAGAAATAATAGGCAACTTATTATAAAATAAGTTATATTTGCTACATAACTTCTAATACACCATTTTATGAAAACTACAAATTTCTTGTGCTATGTGTTATTAACACTTATGGTAAGCTTTTGCACCTCGTGTTCTGATGACGAAAATTCTTATGATGAAACATTAGTTATTGCATCAGAAGTCATTACCACCAATGAGGGTACAGCTTATTGGGTTAAGAAAAACGGAAAAACAAACTGGGAACTAATGCATACTAGCATTTCAAATTTCAATCATGAAACAGGATATGAATATATAGTAAGAGTAATGGTTTACAAAAACAAGAATGCTGGCCCAGACCAATCATCACACAGCTACCATCTCTTACGTATTATTTCAAAAGAAAAGAAAAATTCGGAAGTGCCTCTTTTCACAACGGATGTCAGCTTTTTCAATCAATAGTGAGCAAACTATGAAACCAGAAACGGTTTATATTTTGGAGCGCAACGCAGTTATCTATCTTCAGGAGATATAAAAGGCGTAAAATCTGCATATAGCCCTCCTTTACACAAAAATAACATTGAACATCAACCAATTAGAGTCATGTGGAAACAAAAACCGTCTGACTCATTACAAGCCAGACGGTGAATTAAACTGATTCCTATAATTTAGATTCTTATTTTTCTCAATTTCATAATTCAAATGTTTCCAGCAGTTACTTTACGGTTCCAAAGAGGGAAGCGTAATTCTAAACAGTTCGCTAGGACGATGTTCCCTATAGATAACCTCTTTCATCTGTTTAACAATTTCAGGATAATCGGCAGACACATCATGGTCCTCATGAAGGTCAGTCACCAAATTATATAAGTATGGAACACCTTTCTTTACAAGCATTTTCCAATCGTCCATACGCACACCTATTTGATCTGTTTCATGAAATTCCCAATAAAGAAAGTCATGCTTTTGCTGTTTTTCATCATTGCCCAACATGGTAGGAGCAAAAGAAATCCCATCAAAGCAGTCTCCCTCAGTCTGCTTATTCAGGTATTTTTTAGGGAAACGTTTGTCTCCTATCAATTCACAGAAGGTTGGCATTACATCATAAAATACCAACTGATGGTTGTTTACTGTGCCCGCAGGTACATGCCCCGGCCAGCGTACAATAAATGGTACCCGAATACCTCCTTCGTGACATTGTCGCTTTAACCCACGCAATTTGCCGTCACGTCCGAAAAAAGCAGGATCCGCCCCCCCTTCTTCATGAGGACCATTATCACTGCTAAATATAACAATGGTATTTTCATCCAGTCCCTTCTCTTTCAGTTTGGTCAGGATCTCACCCACATATTTATCCAACCGAGTAATCATACCCGCAAATTCAGCATGGGTATATACCGCAGGGTTATAACGCGATCCCTCATCTCCTCCCCAAGTCTTGTCGGTAAAGAAACGCTGTTTGTACATTCTCAAGATGGAATCATTGGGCTGTGCCAATTCCGCATGAGGTAGTGTATAGGTCAGCAGACCGTAGAAAGGCTGTTCAGGGTTCTGCTGTTCAATCCATTGCAGAGCACGTTGATGAATCAAGTCGGCAGAATATTGCGGTCGTTTCTTATAATCTTCGCCATACATGGGATATTGAATGTTTTCTTCCAAGACCTCTCGCACAACAGCGGTATCTCCCATTGCCTTGCTGTATCTGTTCAAGAAATTAGGATAATAAAGGTGTGCCTGAAATTGACAGATAAAGCCGTAATATTCATCAACACCACGTTTGTCAGGAGTAGAACAGGAGCCTTCATAACCACCTGCCCATTTACCGAACATACCGGTGGTATATCCGTTATTCTTCATGATTTCGGGAAGTATGATATGATCTGGACTGTAAGGTTCTTGCCCTACTACAGAAAAGTCTTTGTTGTTGCCATACATCACGATAGACTGTTCCCGCCAATATTCCTTGTTTCCTCGTACATGTCCGTGTCCAGTATGCTGTCCGGTCATCAGAGATGCCCGTGAAGGTGCACTGACAGGACTTCCAGCATATGCCTGGGTAAAACGCATACCTTCTTGCGCCATTTGATCCAAACAGGGAGTATCAATATTTTTTTGTCCATAACACCCGAGGTCTCCATATCCCATGTCGTCACACAAGATAAAAAGGATATTGGGTTTGTTCTCTTTATTTCTATCGGCAGCAGATATACCATTGCTGCAAAGTATGCCCAGCAAGGCCGTGCAGCAGAAAAGGGATTGATTGGGCTTCATAATTCAGTATTAAAAGTATTAATAAACATTTTGTATGTAAAGATAATGATAATTGAGTAAAAGTTGAAGATATCTTGAAAAATAAATGGAGTGTTGAGAGACACTCCATTTATAAAGTTTTCAGTCTAAGTCCTATAGTTTTACCATCCCGGATTATTGGGAAGCAAATTAGGATTCAGTGCAATTTCATTGGTCGGAATCTGATACAGATAGTATTTATCCAACCATCCCTTACCTACTTTGGTAGGGTCATTGTACATATATATGTAACCTTCTTTCTGCTCTTTATCAGTAGTTGCCAAACCTGTTTCTAGATTGATGAAAGTTCCTCCTTCGCCAATTTGTTCCTTGGTAGCCCATTGTCCATAAGCCACTTTATTTATAAACCATTCGGCTTTCTTCCAGCGACGTACATCATAGAAACCAAATCCTTCCCCCATCAGTTCAACCATACGTTCACGGCGGATTTCCCACAAAACCGGATTTACATCCGGATCGCGATTCGGGTCAAAACCGTTATTGATAGCATTCACGTCCATATCTGCAATTTTTGCGAATTGCCTTCTCAACTTGTTGATAGTAATGTCGGCTACCTCGTTATTGAACTCACCTTTTTCATATTTAGCTTCCGCATAGTTCAGCAGTACTTCATCAATCTTAAAAATAGGCATGTCGGCCTCTGCCTTGTTCTCCAACGAGCAATCCCAGACGTTATATAATCTCCATACATAGTTTCCGCTCTTAGCCACACAGAACCCTACACCGCCTTGATTGGTAAAGAAATGGGGAACTGCAGGGAGGATGTTTCCCGACCAGTTCATCATAGGAAACACTTTATGCTTACCAGCCTCACCGTTACCGCCACCATAACCAGTATAGGTAGTAACTCCCAAAATATCCATATACTCACGTTTACCGTCTACATACTCCCAACTTTTATTAGCATGATTAACCACTTCATAAGGAGGTGCCACGGTTTCCAGAAGACGGCGGTCACGATTACGGAATGTGGAGTACATAGTTTTATCAGTCTTTCCCCATTCGTATTTCTCACTGGTACCAATGGGGTTACCGTCAGAACACAGGTACATATCAACAATATGCTGAGGCATTTCAATGTTGTGAGTGGAAGTACGCTCTACCAAGTGCATGGCATAGTTGTTCACTTCTGACGGCACATATTCTTTGTAGAGGATAATACCTTTCATACCGGCCAGATTGGAAGTCAGCATTTCTCCCCAATTGTCATGCAAATCGGGATATGCTTGCATCAGCTTTTCTGAGTATTTGATACAAGCATCAAAATATTTCTCCTCATCCCCCAAGTTGTGATATCTTCGCCACGTACCTTCAAACAAAGCAAACCGTGAAATCAAAGCCCTCACGACATTGGTATTAATGGTATTGTCGCCATCACCGGCAGATTTAGAGCCTGTTTAAATTTTCCTCAATAATAATCTTATAGCGGCTAATTTGACCATTTCCTCTGCCGAGTCGAATGTTAGTTCATAGTTTCGGCAGAGCCTTCTATTGTAATCCATCCATGAGAATGTTCTTTCCACAATCCATCTCTTTTGAATGGGTCTGAATCCC
>NZ_JABXJH010000086.1:0-10495 GCF_013373675.1 Bacteroides sp. L10-4 | reverse complement strand
TGGGAACAACACCGCACCTGGGTACGTTTCCATGTTCATTAACTCGATTTCCGGCAAAATCCTTGCAGATTCCGAGGATTCTGACGAAATTTGCTATGAAGTTGCGCATAAGCAGTGCAATAGTAGTAAACGGTGTGGTTACCACTAATTTACTAATAATCTGCAAATTGTGCAACTTTTTCATTTGTAAATATTTAGAATTTTAATTCAACCAACGGGTTAATATAGCATTATCAGAAGGTATTCTTATCGAATATTTTCCCTCCACATCAGTAGTTGTACCTATAGTAGTTCCTTTAACGACAACATTCACCCCAATAAGAGGCTCATTAGTCCCTTCTTCCAGAACTGTTCCTTGTATTACTCTCGCTTGTTGAATCTCATTAGAAGTATCTACACCATGCTCGGATACTTGAACAGATTCATTTGTCCCCAATGCAGCGGTTGCAAGGGGTAAATAATCCCCTGCATACACTGCAAATGATAGCATTGATGCCAATGCTATGAAACCATTCCTTTTAAAAGAACTCCTCATAATACTTTGATTTAATAGTTAATAAAAAACAACGTAATTTTAAATATTGAGCATACCCAATTACCATCTTGGAATTTCCAAATCGTCCTTGCTCGGCAAAGCCGGAAATTTGGCATGCGGCTCGGCCTGGTACCAGAAAGTGGTCGACGAGATATCCGACTTCTGGTTGTTGTAGCGTCCGTCATGACGCCATCCCAGGTCCTGTATCGTGACCTTCAGGTCCTTGTCGAAGCGTACCGGGTCAAGGATATGCCAGCGGTACAGCCCGAAAGCAGTCACCGCACGGTACAGCCCGTCAGGACGGATTACCTGGTGCATACCGGCATAGGGGGTGGTGAACTCCTGGTATTGGCGCGTCTTCTGGTTCTCGAAATTGTACGAGCCGCAGAAGTAGTCCTCAGCCCCGGTTCCACAGATAGTCGGGTATTCCTTGTCACCGTCCATGTAGAACTTGATTTCCCCTTCACCCCACCAGCAGTTGTCGTTTACACGCCACGCCAGGTAGGTACCCACATACTGTCCCTTGCCCTTCACACCGTCAATCAGCGTGTGCAGAGACCCCTGGGTCGGGTTGGAACGACGGAACTGCGCGTGGAAGTAGGCCTCGTCCTCGGGGACTTCTGTCAGGGTGTAGTTGATTTGGTAGTACAGGCGCATCTCCTCGGCGGTGTTGATGTTCTCCAGCGTGATACGGGCTTTCTTGCGGAAAGGCATCTTCCAGTAGCAGTTGAAAGCGCTGCCCGGATTCACGCAGACGGCCAGCGAGGAAAGCTGTGCATATTCATTGTATGCGCTGCAGAAAAAGTCACCCACCGGACATTCGACGGAAGGCTCCTTCTCGTCGTCCCAGTACATTCTCAGGATGGAGAAGCGCCAGTTCCCGGTCGGCGTCATCCAGATCTGCTGGATGGCTCCCGGACCCTCAATCTCCGCAATCGTGATTGTCTCTCCCGGTTTCACGATGATGAAGGGGTTCACCTTCCAACCCTTGCCCAGGTCCTTGGCCGCATGGTGGGCGTTGGCCACATTGCGCTGGTCCTTGTCCCTGACCGGGTCGGCCATGCCGCCCTTGCCTTTCTCACCTGTAAAGTTCTCGGGGCTGATGGAACGTGTCTTCGCATCGGACAGTCTTGACAGGTTACCCATGTTCATGTCCAGTCCGTTGAAGGGGTAGTTACTTTGGGCGTAAACACCCACGGTGACCATGCACAAGGCCGCCAGAATTAATGATTTGATTCTCATATTTTAAATAGATTAATGGTTTGTATACTTAGTTAATGGTTTCAGCAAGTTTTGCCAGTTCAAGATATTTCTTGTACAGTTTTTCGTAGATGAGGGCTCTTTTCTCATCCGGCCGGTATTCAGCCTCGATGTCCGATCCCATGTGCCTTGTCGCCTCATTGATATCCTTGTACACCCCTGCGGCAACTGCCGCGAACATTGCCGCCCCCAGGGCACAGGTCTGTTCCGAGCGGACCACACGGATAGGCATGTCCAGCACGTTCGCCAGCGTCTGCATCACGAAGGGCGCCTTCTTGCTGATGCCTCCGATGGCATTGACCGAATCAATGCGCAGCCCCTGTCCCTTCATATGCTCCACAATACGGCGGGAACCGAAGGCGGTGGCTTCCACCAGCGCACGGAATATTTCTGGGGCACTGGTTCCCAGCGTGAGTCCCGCAACGGCACCCTTCACGTTCTGGTCCGCATCGGGGGTACGGCGGCCATTCATCCAGTCCAAGGCGACAACACCGTCCTCGGAGGGTTCCATGTCCTGGGCCTCACGGGTGAGTTCCACCAGCATGCCTTCCAGAACTTTCTGCCTGGCCTCCCCCTCGGGGATGTCCTTCAGTGTCCATGCCAGCATCTTCCTGAACCAGGCGTAGATGTCTCCGAAAGCTGACTGTCCGGCCTCGAAACCTATGAATCCCGGAAGCACCGAACCGTCCACCTGGCCGCAGATTCCCTTGATACAGCGTCCGCCTACCTCGTCTTTGCCGGCAACCATGATGTCGCAGGTGGATGTTCCCATGATACGTGTCAGTATTCCCGGGGCGACGGATGCGCCTACGGCTCCCATATGGGCGTCCAGTGCTCCCACAGCCACGGCGATTCCTTGGGGAAGTCCAAGCCTGTCTGCCCACTCGTGTGTCAGCTCACCTGCCTTGGTGTCGCTGGTGTGGGTTTCCGTGAACAGATGGGGGAGCATTTCCTTCAAGGCCGGATTAAGTTTTTCGAGAACTTCGCCGGAAGGAAGACACCAACTGGCATGCCACATTGCTTTATGTCCAGCAGCACAACGGCTACGAAAGATCTGTTCCGGAATAGTGTTACCAGTTACTAATCCAGTCATCCAATCACAATGTTCTACCCAAGCATAAGCAGCATCCTTTATAGCGACATTTGTGTTGATAATATGTAAAACCTTTGACCATACCCATTCTGATGAATAAGTACCACCTTCATAAAGTAAATAATCAAGGTTACGTTTATTGATCAGTGCATTGATTTGCTCAGCTTCTCGAACAGCTGTATGATCTTTCCAAAGAATAAACATAGCATCCGGTTCTTCTGCAAACTCGGGACATAAAGCTAATGGCATTCCTGCCTTATCGGTTAAAGCAGGAGTACTACCAGTTGTGTCAAAACATAATCCACAAATAGAAGCAATCTCTTCTTCCTTCAAATCAGATAAAGCTATATGTACAGCCTCTGTCATGGATTCAATATAATCTAATGGATGTTGGCGATAACGATTGTTGTGTGCATCGCAGTAAAGCCCCGCTTTCCAACGGGGGTAAAAACTTACCCCCGTAGCCATTTCACGGCCAGTATATGTATCCACTACCAGTGCACGACAAGAATCCGTACCAAAATCAAGACCAATAACGTATTTCTTGTTTGACTCCATAGTTTAAAGCATTATTTGGTTGTTAACTCTTGTTTTCTTGCAATGAAGAACCCATAATAGGCAATCACTGCAAAAGCAACGGCCGGTACAACATATGCAGCCATAATACTACCCGTCTGGTCAGAGACAATACCCTGAATTTGGGTCAGAACGGCAGCACCAGCAATAGCCATTACCATGAATGAACCTCCAATCTTAGTGTCATTCCCCAAACCCGTAAGACCAAAACCATAAATGGTCGGGAACATCAATGACATACATCCGGAAATACCCATCAGGCAATAGACTCCAAAACAGCCCTTACCGAACATCGCACCCAAACAACACATTACAGCAAGAAGCGAAAGCCCTATCAAAAGTTTATAGGCTTTCACGTACTTCATCATTGCAGTGCATACAAACCTCATGGTCACAAAGAGAATGAGCGACATGATATAGTAAGTGGCCGCAGCTTGTTCTGCCGTACGTGGCAGTAAATCATTCAATCCAAGCCATTCACAACAATTATAGAATGCAGCAGCTATCGGTTCCACACCGCGCAATGCGATGACAACGGCCTCCGCAGAAGTTGAGTCGCCTAAAGAAGCCAACACGTCGTCAAAATTGAGCTGTTGCATGGCATAACGGATGACAAAAGACCATACTGCGATTTGAGCACCTACATAAAAGAACTGTGCGATTACACCCCACACATAATTTTTATTTTTTACGAGTCGACGAAGCGTAGCACCAAATTCGACTTTCTCTCCGCTTTCACGAAGATTGGGCATTTTGGTCAAGCGGATGGCAAGCAGAAGCACCAACATCACTAGACCAAGTACCACATAAGCCGTAGTAACAGCATTCAGTTCTTGTCCCTGGATGGCGATTAACTCCTCAACCGGAAGATAGGCACGTTCTGTCGCTGTCATTCCATTCAGTTTTGAGAGGATGAAAATCTGACTGATTACTACTCCCGTAATTGCCCCGAACGGGTTAAAAGCCTGCGACAGATTCAGACGGCGTGTGGCAGTACTTTCAGGACCGATTGCCAATATATAGGAATTGGTAGATGTCTCCAAGACTGAAAGACCGGCAAAGAGAACGAAGATTGCAAGCAGATACATAAAGAAGCTGAAATCAACGTTCACTCCCAAGCTAAGCATGGCAGGATAGAACAGTAAAGCCCCAAATGCATATAGACCAAGCCCCAGCATTACACCTGATTTATAAGTGTATTTCTTGATAAACAAGGCACCAGGAACAGCGCAACATCCATATCCTAACAAATAGCACACCACTTGTATCCAAGCAGTTTTCGAATCACTCATACTCATGATGCGCTTGAAAGCTGCAAGCATAGTATCTGTCAGATTATTCGGCACAGCCCAGGCAAAGAAAAGAGTAGTGAGCAGAATGAATGGGAAGAGGATTCCTTTCGGTATTATTTTATTTGATTCCATACGAATTCTCCATTATATAGTTACCCTATTGAAACTTTGTTTTTATTACATTCAAATCTGCTCCAAATAAATCTTGCACGATAGGGGCCAATTGTTTATCCTTACCTTGTATATGAATCACCTTTTGCGTATGAACCAATGATGCACCGGGAGCTAGCTCCGCACCAGGAGAAGATGTTTCAATTTCATAGAAAGGTCCCATTATAGAACCATCTTCTACCGGACCGTCATTATAAGAGTTGATTACATCCCCGGCAAACGGATTTTCCTGAGGTCCCCATTGACCATTTACGTAGACTGAAGGAGTTTCGGGAAGACTACACCACAGGATTGTGAGTACGCCTTTCAATGAATCATAACTTCCGCAAATATCCGTTGCCCGTGAAGCCGGCAATCCCAGTTTGGAACGATAGAGCCCGTCAATCTTGAAATAGATAATACCATTTTCCTTTATCAGCCTATCCGTCGGTATCTTACCGAAATATTCATCATTCACGATTGTTCCTTCCGCATCTTGCTTATAAGGAATGAATACAGTAGTGGTCGGTGTAGGATTAAAACAACCGAGCATCCATACAGATACAAGACCACCCTCTTTTGTCCACGCCTTGTCACCTGTATTGGTAATCTTATTCTCACTCTTGTAAGCTACAATTTTTATATCATTTGTTAGCTGGATATTAAAATCGGCAGCCACTTCACCAGCATCCATCAACGATACAGTACGGTCAATATTCATATCAAAAGTAGTACCGGAAGCATTTGTCAAACGAGTATCTTTCACAAAACGGATACTACTGTTGTCTTGCGACTTTATGTCAAAAGCTTCAGTATCAAGTACCGGAGGAACTATCCAATTATCATAAACCTGTTCTTGTCCTTCCTTAAAATAAAGCGAGAACGGACCACCTTCCGGACCAAGCCAGAAGCGTTCCTCACCTCCTACCGGATTAAATTGAGAACTGACTTTGCCCTCATTTATGAAACGATAATTAATCCAGCCGTAACTGTCACCTTCATCGCCGGAAGCAGAAGTAGTCATTACACGGCCTTGCCATGCAGGAATAACCATCACTTTAGAATTCCCATCAGCAGATACCAATTCAGTATATTCAATGCCGTGGTCCTTTAAGAACTGGGCATCATAAGCATAACTTCCCATCTTGATTTCTTTTTGTCCGCCGCATGATACAAGTATTGCAGTTGCACCTACCAGCAGAGTGTTTTTCAGTTTGGTTGATTTCAACATAACGCCTGTTTCCTTTATTTATAGAGAGGTCCATAATTCTTGCAAGCTCTATAGTCACTGCCTTCCATATCCTCGCCAAAAGCGGTCCAAGCACTGGGACGGAAAATATCTTCCTCAGAAACATTGTGCATGCATACCGGGATACGAAGCATGGAAGCCAGAGTAATCAAGTCAGCACCGATATGACCATAACTGATAGCGCCATGATTAGCCCCCCAGTTATTCATAACAGTATATACATCACGGAAATATCCCTTACCTGTCAGACGTGGAGCGAAGAAAGTGGAAGGCCATGTACGGTCAGTACGTTCATTGATAGCCTTGAAGACATCCTTATCCAAATTTACTGTCCATCCTTCGGCTATCTGCAATACTGGACCTTGACCTTTTACGAGATTCAAACGGCACATTGTTACCGGCATTTCACCACGAGTCAGGAACTGGGAAGAATAACCACCGCCACGCATATATTCGCGACTGGCCGGATGCCACTTGGTTGCAGAAAGACAAGCTTCTACTTCCTCTTCCGTAATTTCCCAGAAAGGCTTCATTACCGGTTTATTGTCACGTGTCTGACAGCCTGTTCCATCAAGCGTACAAGAGCCGGAGTTGATCAGGTGAATGAAACCGTTTGCCGCCTTACCTTCCAATTTCTTACCCGTTACCCGTTCTATGGCATTCGGACTCCAATAAGTACGCACATCCGCAAATATCTGTGCCGTATTGGTCAATAAATGATTGAAGAGCATTGAAATACAATTCAACGTATCATTTTCCGTAGCAAAAGTAAATGCTTCACGGATACCGTTCCAATCAAAAGAAGTATTCAGAATAGCTTCTGAAAAATCACCGTCAGGCTTATAATCCGTCCACTGGCGCTGTCCCTGGAAACCTGCAGCAATCGCATTGTGTCCCATTGATTCTTCCTTGAAGCCCATTTCTGCCAATTTGGGATTGCCAATCATCATATCACGGAAAATGAGGGTCATTTTCACCACATATTCCCAACGGGCATCTTTCTCTTCACGGGAATATACCAGATGTTCCGGATTAAAGTCTGTCCCTTCATTACTCTTGCAATACTTTTCTGTCCATGCCATAGCACATGCAAACTCTTCATGGTCATAAATACCCAACTGAACACGACGTTCTATTTCACTGGCATCCACATACTCATTACGCATGCCCAAATACTCCTGGAAGAAATCAGGATTTGGAATAGAACCTGCAATACCCATGGATACGCTGCCGATTGAAAGATAGGATTTCCCCTTCATTGTAGCCACTGCTATACCTGCACGTGCAAAGCGCAACAATTTTTCCTGTACATCTTCAGGAATTTCCATATTGGTGACTTCTTGTACATCACGTCCATAAATACCAAAGGTGGGCAATCCCTTCTGTGTATGACTTGCCAATGCTGAAGCCAGATAAACCGCACCCGGACGTTCTGTACCATTAAAGCCCCAAATGGCTTTCGGCATTTCTCCTTCCATATCAATAGTCTCGAATCCATAACACCAACAAGGAGTTACAGAGAGTATGATACCTACTCCACTATTGCGGAATTTTTCAGCTGCCATAGCAGCTTCAGCCACTCCACCGATAGTTGTATCTGCAATAACGCACTCTACGGAAGTGCCGTCGCTATGACGTAAAACAGAAGAATAAAGCTCGGCCACTTTATGGGCCATGGCCATAGTCATATCCTCCAATGACTCACGGATACCTCCACGACGACCGTCAATAATAGGTCTGATACCAATTTTTGGCTTTCCACCAATTAATCTTGAATTTCTCATGGTTCAACTGATTTTATTTGAATTATATGATAAATTAACTAAAACGATTAAGCTAATATTTAAAAAAATAGCTCGCTTAAGGAGCTATCTCAATAAATTCTCCCTCAGCAAGAACAGATTGCACTGTATTGCCGTTTGCAATGATATCTATCAGTATTTCAAGTGCTTTCTGTACTAAAACATCTATAGGCTGTTGAATATAGGATATAGGAGCACCAAAAAAGTCAAATACCGGATTACCATCAAAACCCACTAAACCTATTTTACCAATAATTTCTTCTCCCATGTCTTTTATTGTATATAAACAAGCCAATGAAATCATGTTGGTGGCAAAAAGGAAAGCGTCTACACCACCATCAATCATTTTAGGCAATAAACGATCTGCTGACTTTCTGGGAGTATCCTGCTTCAAAAAGGCCACGTTAGCCAAGTTTTTCTTACCGGCTTCATCCATAGCCTTTTTATAACCACGGATACGCTCTTTCATATGGATAAGGTTGACATCATAAGCCACCATACAAGGAGCATTATAGCCTGCATCCAAAAGATGTTTGGTTGATATATAGGAAGCATTAAAGTTATTCAATGCTACATAACTGACATTAAGTTCAGGAAAATAGCGGTCAAATAGAACGATAGAAATATTGTTGTTCACCAATGAAGCAATAGACTTTTCGGAATTATCACAAGGAACAATGATGAGTCCATCTACACCTTTATTAATAAGATTACTGACAACACGATTCATCTTATCCTTATCCTCATCTGAACTCCCAAAAAGTACAGTATATCCTCGTTTGGTTGCCTCATCTTCCAATACACGCGCTAATTGAGAAAAAAATGGGTTGGAAATATCAGAAACCACTAATCCTATTGTTTTTGTTTTGCCACTACGAAGACTTTTGGCCGCAAGATTAGGCTGGTAGTTCATTTCATTGGCAATTTTCAATATGCGTTGGGCAGTCTCTTCTCCCACGCGATACTCTTTCTTCTTCCCATTCAAAACGAACGAAACCAATGCTGTTGAAACGCCTGCAGCTTCAGCAATATCCTTCAGCGATATTTTTTTTAGTGACGACATATATTTGTGTAACGTTTTTGCTATATAATAGTATTATACTTTTAGGTTACCTCTTGAATCAGTAGCACTTATCGTATTCTCACGATGCAAATATAAACATAAAAATTAAATCTGCAAATTATTTTGCTAATTCGTTATAACATTTTTATATTTGCAGTACCAAATCATGCTAAAAACGATATGAACTACCATAAACGACACATAAAAATTAATTTTAAACTTTTAAAATCATGAAAACCAAGATTCTATTTACACTTTTATTCTTTGCATGCAGAATACACTACCTTTATGGACAGACTAACCTACAAATAGCTCCGGAAACTTTAGCAACTCCGGAAAAAAATGGAATATGGTTACAACCTGCTCAAAATACAAAAGCACAACCCATTTGGGGATTTGCAAATGGTATCCGAATAGGAATTACTCCATTAGGAGGTCCACGTGGGCTAATTCGTATCTATACACCTTATTTAGAACATGATGAATTTGTTGTTACCAATTTCATTGCTTTTGAACCAATTGATAAAGCAAAAAATAATAGGGGGCTCTCAGAATTGGAATGGAGTCAACTTGATAATGTTCGTGGAAAACGTTTTTGGAGTGGGAATACTCCTGAAGCTCCCTCATTCCCAAATCAATATTATCCAGCTCACGGAGTAATAGCAAAGGAAAATGGAGTTGAAACACTTACTGTGTATTTCTTTTGTGAAACTTTTGATAATGGTGCGGATATCTATGTCCGGACTAAATTCACAGAAGGAAAGCCTTATGAGTTTGAATTAACTACGTATACCACGGAAGAGTCAGATGAGCTAAATCGTTTTATACTCACAGCTACTATGGGAAACAAAGCAAGACTTAGGACATTACATCTCGCAGATGGTAAAACGAAAGAAGCCGGCCAATTATGGCCGAGCTATAAAGATTCTAATTTCACAGAACATAACCATACTCCAGTGGCAGAAATGATAAAAGATAAAAATGGAGGTGTATGGTTTATAGCGTCACCTGATGAGAAAGACCCTACAAAAGCTGTATATGCTGAAGATACACATACACATTGGAAATATACTGGTAAAAAAGCAACGCAATATTGGTATTGTTCCAATCCAAGTAATGAGTTAGAAGGAGTTGTGAACGGTCGTTATGCTTATTGGGCAAGTAAATCTCCGATACCTGGTGGTATCGCTTATGAGAACTTTGAACTGACTGAACCATTTCAGTCTGGTCAAAGCTATATTTTTGGTATCACACCTCTTTCACCGGAAGAATTAATAAATCACATTATGAAATAAGAACGGACTACTTTTTGGTAGAAATTCCTTTCTTCTTAATTTATAGAACAGAACATTAGTGTCCAATAAAAATGGACGAGTTAAAAAATTAATCAAATAGTCCTTCAAAAAGGGGATAATCGAGTTCTTTGATATCGTTGAAATCAGTCTTATCGAACAGGTCACGTAAGTTCGTTTTGT
>NZ_JABXJH010000085.1:0-10546 GCF_013373675.1 Bacteroides sp. L10-4 | reverse complement strand
TCCACGCTTTACATTCTATCGCTGACACGGCCTGGAAAAACGGACAATCCCCTCTTAAAGCTATATTGGCGCTCGTCTAAACTGACGGGCTAATTCTTCGTATCCTTTGTTCTCGCTGAATAGTTACGGCTTGGGCTTCCCGTTTTTGTTTCTGTTGCGCATCATCTGTCTGTTCTGTATGCATCATTCGTTTGCTTCGAATGTATTGTCTGTTTGTTCTGGACTAATCATCCATCCCTTCACTTCACTGTCCCAAACCTCAGGGTTTTTCACGGAAACCCCAGGGCTTTGGAGGGTAAATGTCAGCCATTTTACTTGCTAAGGTGTGGCATTTAGGATGGTAAGGTGTAGAGTTTTGGGAGCCGGCATGTGGCATTTCAAATGGAATACCGTGGAAGGTAAAAAGAAAAGGAGAAGCAATGCTCCTCCTTTCCCGGTAGTTTAATTTTGAAATATCTAAAAAATGACGTTACAAATATACAACATCGCAGAGGCGATGTCAAGTGTTTCGCCAATCATTTTCGATTATAATCCTGCCAATTCCAATACTTTGTCAATGGCAGCGTTCAGTCCGTCAGCATTCTTACCGCCGGCAGTTGCAAAGTGGGGCTGGCCACCGCCACCGCCTTGGATAAGTTTGGCAGCTTCTTTCACCAGGTTTCCGGCTTTCAGTCCGCCTGCCACGAGGTTGTCGCTCAGCATGACGGTCAGCATCGGCTTGCCTTCGGCTTCAGTTCCGGCCACGAAGAACAGGTTCTCTGTAATCTGGCCGCGTAGCTGGAAGGCGATGTTTTTCACCGTTTCCGCCGGTAGCGGAGCACAGAACTTGATAACTTTAACGCCATTGACTTCCTGCACGTTCTTCAAAAGCTTTTCTTTCAACTGTGCTTCCTTCTCCTTCATGAAGTCTTCTACCTGTTTCTTCAGTCCGGCATTCTCGTCGATATACTTACGGATGGTTCCGGCAAGGTCGGGAGCATTGTTGAAGAGCGCCTTCAAGTCGCGTAGCGTGTCCTCGATGGTATTCAGCATTTCTTCCACGCGTGCACCTGTGTAGGCTTCGATACGGCGTACACCGGCAGCTACGGAGCTTTCGGAAACAATCTTCACCATACCGATGTTGCCGGTAGCGGCTACGTGCGTACCGCCGCAGAACTCTACGGAAGAACCGAACTGAATGACGCGTACATGGTCGCCGTACTTCTCACCGAACAGAGCGATGGCCCCCAGCTCCTTAGCTTCTTCGATAGGAATGTTGCGGTATTCCTTCAAAGGTATGTTGGCCCGAATCTTTGCATTAACGATGTGTTCTACCTTGCGGATTTCCTCGTCCGTCACCTTCTGGAAGTGTGAGAAGTCGAAACGCAGGGAGTCCGGTGTAACCAAAGAACCCTTCTGCTCAACATGCTCACCAAGCACTTCGCGCAGTGCGGCATCCAGCAAGTGGGTGGCAGAGTGGTTGGCGGCACAAGCGGCACGCTTGTCGGTATCCACGCATGCCATCATTGGAGCTTCCAGGTGTTGGGGCAGCTTCTTGGCGATGTGGATGGGCAAGTTGTTTTCCTTCTTGGTGTCTATTACTTCGATGGTTTCGAACTCGTTCACCAATACACCGGTATCACCTACCTGACCGCCGCTTTCAGCGTAGAATGGAGTCTTGTCCAGCACAATCTGATACAAGGTCTGGTTCTTTTGCTTCACTTGGCGGTAGCGCAGAATGGATGTTTCATATTCCGTATAGTCATATCCCACGAATTCGGTAGTACCTTCTTTTAGCGTAATCCAGTCACCGGTTTCTATGGCAGCGGCATTGCGGGCACGCTGTTTCTGCTGTTGCATTTCGGCATCGAATTCCTTGATGTCGGCAGTCATGCCGTTTTCGCGGAGAATCAGCTCTGTCAGGTCGAGCGGGAAACCGAAAGTATCATATAAGGTGAAGGCATCCTTTCCGCTGATTTCGTTCTTGCCCGCGGCTTTGGCGTCTGTCATGGTCTTTTCCAGCAGGCGGATACCCGTCTCCAATGTGCGGAGGAAAGAGTCTTCTTCTTCTTTGATAACTTTTGCAATCAAGTCCTTCTGTGCATTCAGTTCGGGGTAAGCGCCACCCATATTTTCGATGAGCACGGGAAGCAGCTTGTACATGAATGCCTGCTTCTGTCCAAGGAACGTATAACCGTAGCGTACGGCACGTCGCAGGATACGGCGGATGACATAACCTGCTTTGGCATTGCTCGGTAGCTGTCCGTCGGTGATGGAGAAAGCGATGGTACGGATATGGTCGGCAATCACGCGCATGGCGATGTCCGATTTCTCATCTTCGCCGTACTTCTTGCCTGCCATGTCGCCGATGGCTTTCAGTATCGGTTGGAACACGTCCGTATCGTAGTTGGAAGTCTTTCCCTGCAGCGTGCGCACCAGTCGCTCGAAGCCCATACCGGTATCGATAACTTTGGCAGGAAGCCCCTCCAGACTGCCGTCTGCCTTGCGGTTGAATTGCATGAACACGAGGTTCCAGATTTCAATCACCTGCGGATGGTCTTTGTTCACCAGTTGGCTGCCCGGAATTTGTGCCTTTTCTTCTTCGGGACGTGAGTCGATGTGTATTTCGGAACACGGACCGCAGGGACCCGTATCACCCATTTCCCAGAAGTTGTCGTGCTTGTTTCCGTTCAGGATATGGTCTTTCGGCAAGAACTGTTCCCAGTAGGAGGCAGCTTCGTTGTCGCGTTCCAAACCTTCTTCAGCGTTACCTTCGAACACAGTGGCATAGAGGTCTCTCGGGTCTATCTTCAGCACATCCACCAGATACTCCCATGCCCAGGAGATAGCTTCTTTCTTGAAGTAATCACCGAACGACCAGTTGCCCAGCATCTCAAACATGGTGTGGTGGTAGGTATCGTGCCCCACTTCTTCCAAGTCATTATGCTTTCCGCTTACGCGAAGGCATTTCTGTGAGTCCGCAACTCTTTTGTATTTCGCCGGGTGGTTGCCCAGAATAATATCTTTGAACTGGTTCATTCCTGCGTTGGTGAACATCAACGTGGGGTCATCCTTAATCACCATCGGAGCCGAAGGCACTATCTGGTGACCTTTACTTTCGAAGAAACTCTTGAAAGAGTCTCTGATTTCGTTTGCAGTCAACATACGTCTATTTATGATTTATGATTTTTATTTATAGCTTGCGACTCATGACTTGTACAATTTATGATTTTAAAGGAAAAAGCTATCAGCCTTGTAGGTAATTCCCCACTATTATCACTCTTATAAATCATAAATCTTATAATTCTTGAAAAAACTGTGCAAAGATAGCTTGTTTTTATTACTTTTGCCGCATTGACAAGCGAAATATTTCCTAAGATGCGCAAAGTTTACTACATTTATAATCCACAGACGCAGACGTATGACCGTATTTATCCTACCGTGAGGCAGCGGGCGCTGAGTATTCTCCGCCGTTTGTTCATCGGTATGGGGCTGGGTGCGGGCAGTTTCATCGTGCTGCTGTTAATCTTCGGCTCCCCGTCAGAGAAAGAGTTGCGGAAAGAAAACAGCCAACTCCAGGCGCAGTACAACGTGCTCTCTCGCCGACTGGACGAGGCGATGGGAGTGTTGCAGGACATACAGCAGCGTGACGACAACCTGTACCGGGTGATTTTCATGGCCGACCCTATTCCTACTGCCATTCGTCAGGCAGGATATGGCGGCACCAACCGCTATGAACATCTGATGGATATGGCAAACTCCGATTTGGTTATCAATACCACTCAAAAGATGGACATGCTCAGTAAGCAGCTTTATATCCAGTCGAACTCTTTTGATGACGTGGTGGATATGTGCAAAAGCCACGACGAGATGTTGCGTTGCATTCCGGCCATCCAACCGATTTCGAATAAAGACCTCAAGAAGACTGCTTCAGGCTACGGTACGCGTATAGACCCCATCTATGGCACTCCGAAATTCCATGCCGGTATGGACTTCTCTGCCAATCCGGGTACTGATGTCTATGCCACAGGAGACGGTACGGTTATCAAGATGGGATGGGAAACCGGGTATGGTAATACGGTCATTATCGACCATGGTTTCGGCTATCAGACATGGTATGCCCACCTGCGCGATTTCCGTACAAAACCGGGTAAGAAGGTGGTGCGTGGTGAAGTCATCGGCGGAGTAGGCAGTACGGGCAAGAGCACCGGTCCGCATTTGCACTACGAGGTGCACGTTAAAGGGAAAGTCGTGAATCCGGTGAATTACTACTTCATGGATTTGAGTGCCGAGGATTATGACCGCATGATACAGATTGCGGCGAACCACGGGAAGGTACTTGACTAATTTGCTTCTTCTATTTCTTCGCAAACAGCCATTTCCATGCCGCGGTATATGACGACGATTCTGTGCAACCGGGTATTGCCGATGTTTCTCTGCACGTTTTCGCTCGCAGCGTAGTGGTGGGCTTGGGTGATGGCTTCTTGTCGAAGTTGTTCCACACGGCTGTTGGAGTCTTTTTCTTTGGCATATTTCAGCTCGATGATGTAGCTGTGCTCCATATCCTTGTAGATTTCGGTGAGCGGAAGCAGGAAGATGTCTGCATAGCCTGCCTGTGTGTCCTGTTCCGAAACCGGACGGTAGAAGCGGTTCTGCGACGTCATGGCGAGAGTGAAGCCGTGCATGTAGGCTTCGCCCTTCTGCTTGTCGCGCTGGGAGGAGTAGCGGTGCAGGCAGTTGTACAGCTGTTCACGCACTACTTGGTTGGGGATGGTTAGCTTTGTAGCACCTTTGTGCGTGCCGCCAATGGTGAGCATGCTGAAATGAAACAACAAACTGATGAAATTGTCAGGATGGGTAATCTTCTCGGCTGGGAATCCCGCTTTCAGTTCTCCTGTCACGAATCCTTGTTCCACCGGTTTCTGTATGACCGAAGCGTCGTGGGCAAACTCCTTGTCTTTGCGGATAAGCATACGTAGTTTGTTGTAGTCCACGCGGATATTCTCTTCCATCATGTTCTTCGGCGGTTTGCCTCCATTGCGTACGTAGTTATCCACAAAGTAAAGCACCATATTGGAGTTGTACATCGTGGTGCGCCCATAGCTGTCTTCTGAAAAGCAGTAGTTGTCGTATCATGGTTTCATCAATACTGCTAATTCATCCGTAGTATGGTGGAACTCGCAGGTAGTGGCATAATAGTTTAACATTTGGCGCACATCCTCTTCCGTAAATCCGGTTAGTTCATTGAACTCGGCAGACAGCGAGTAATTGGTTCCGATATTGAAGCCGCTTGTCAGGTCATCCATCCTTTTCCTTTTGTCAACACAAATATAGTGCAAAGAGTTCGGAATGAGAAGAGTACTTTTTCTGCTTTTGCAGGTCATTTATAAGCTCCTTAAAATGGAGGGTGGCGTTAAAGTATCCATCAATTACGCCAAACTTGAAGCTAGTGACAATACAGATGACTTTGCCGCAGAACAAGCAGACTGTCAATCGGACTATGCTCATGAAACGGCATCAACGTATTGCGGCACCATTATTCACGGATGTTTTTTCTGAGAGGTCATAAAAAAGCGGCGGCAGATTCTGAAAACATCATGTAGTTTTCAGAATCTGCCGCCGCTTTTCTAAAATTTATCACCCTCTTTTTCAGAAATGAGTTCTATCTACCCCTGGTAACCGTTATCCGTAGAAATCGACTTTCTGTGTGAATTCTCTATACAAGTAATCATGTGGAAAAATTAATTCGGTTCGTCAGCTAATGCCAGTATCATAAAAGAATATTGGGTAATAAGAGGTTTATAGATTTGTACTGAATAAACATTAATTTTGAATGGTGATATTTCTGTTTCTTATCAACTCTTCAAAGTTTTCAATATTATACTCCACTTTAGGTATCTCTGTTTTTTGATGAAAATCTTCCCAATAGAAGCCAATTCTTCGGATTTTGGCTCTGATGCCTTTTTGTTCATTATTGGAAGATTGCAGTTTCAGTCTGATTAACTCTTTAATTTTGAAAACTTCTTCTGAAGTGAATATTTTCTTACCTTTCATAATTATTCTTTAATGTTTAGTATGTTAGGGCATTTTCCCAATTTTTTATCTTTTCTCCTATCTTTTTAGCACAAGCATTACTGGTAGAATAAGCTATACTGGACGGCAATCGAGTTTTGTAATAGTTGGCAGCTTTCTTTCCATTAAATACAACTTTTTTTATTTTTGGGTAACGATTCAGCAAGCTGTCAATGTCATTATATTCTTCTTCTTTTATATTGCTATCCAGGCTGCTTTCACGTTCACAAGACTGTAACGTATCCCATAATGCAATGTGGTGTTTCTTTAAACACGAAATTTTTTCCTCGTAATCTTTGAATTCCATATTGGAATTGAACAATCTCTTCATTATTTTCCAGAAACTATTATTGGGTGAAGCGTAGTATTCTTTGCTTCTCAGTGATTCTTTACCGGGCATGGTTCCCAATATTAGGATTTCGGAACTTTCATCAATAATAGGCGGTAATGATTGTACCCTGTTGTTTAGTAATTCATCTTTTTTCATCGTTCTGTGATATGTTAATGTTATTCTTCAAAAATTGCAATAGCATGTGCCATCCATATAGAATTGTTTTGATAATCTTCTTTACAGCCTTTGGGAATATATAAAACGAAGCGTAAAGGAGCTATATCTTCTATAGAAGCTCCCGTTTCTTCAACAAAACTAGTTGGAGTTATTGTCGGCGTTATTTTTCCTTTAATGATAACGTTTTGTAATCTGGAACAGTTTCCAAATGCCCAACGTCCTATATATGTTACGTTTTGAGGAATAGTTATAATGGATAAATTTTTACAAAGTCCAAATGTGCTATCCTCTATTTTTGTTAAGGTTTCAGGCAAATGAATATCTTCAAGTGCGATACAACCGGTGAACGCATAAGCTCCTATGGTTTTTACTCTATTGGGAATGTTTATGTTTTTTAGATTTTTACAATGATTAAAAGCGCATTCATCAATGGATTTAGCTTGTTCTGGTAAAAGTATATGTTCCAATTTTTCCCAATTGAGAAATAGATAATCAGTAATTTCATTGTCTTTCGTGAAATAGTCCATGTCATTGTTTATGCGTTGATATGAATCTCCTCCAGATCTAATATTTGCATGTGATAAATCTAAATGAATAAGATTGGTCATTTTCTCCATGATAACAAAATCAGTCCCATTTATATAGCCTATAAGAGTCAAATCTTTTATTTTAGTTAAGTCTGTTGTAGATAATATTTCAGGTAATTTGCCTGGCTCTTGAATATCTATCCGTGCTTTAGTTCCATTCTCTGATAATGTTAATGCAGGTTTTGCAGCTTGGTATATTTCTATTTGTTCCGAGTTGCTTTCACCTTTAAATGTAATTTTACATTCGCGAGGAGATGTTTTTTCATTCTCTGATGAAATAAATGTAATGATTTGTTTTCCAGGCTGATATTGAAGATTGCCTTCTTTGTTGTAAATCCATGATTGGCCCTCTGGGTCAATTTCAATTGCATAGTTACAATTTGACAGAACTTCTATTTGAAATGTTGTACTAACATGACGAATTTCATACCTTTTTTCTGGAAGCTGGATAAAATTTACCGATTTTTGCTTGATATTCAGTTCCTTTTGTGTGTCTCCCACCTTTATTACAAACTGTGCATTCCTTTCATTGTGTTCTGCATTTTCTGCAACATGAATGTAGGCTGTGACTTCATTTGATTGTTCAAAATTATATTTATACTCTACTGTGCACCACTTATTGGTGGGGGTTATCTGACTATGCCACCATGTTTGGTTCATGATAGTAAAAGACATGGATTGTTCGCCTCCTTCTGCAGGGAAAATTATGCCATTAGTAAATAGCATTTCACTTTCCGGTGAAAGAATGAGTTGTGGTTCGTCTTCTTTGCTGCATGAAACAATAAGCACACATGAAATGGCGATAAACCATAAGGAAATTTGCAGATTGATTTTTTTCATGATTAGAATAACTTATGGCTATAGTGGACTCCGAATCATAGCCTTATTACTATAAAAGAAAGTGTGGAGTCACATCATCTATCTCGTTAGAGGCTCTGGTAAACCCGAATGTAAATAGACAATATCCCCCACACTTGTAATGTATATCGCTTAGGTAAGCATATACAAACAAGTGATGAGCGTGATTGCTATTCCTTACATTCATTGAAAATTTACCAGACTTTCTAACGAAGGATAAAAGCTACACTTTCATCAATAAACTATGTATGTCCTAACCAGTTATGTTTGGACTTTGCAAAACTACAAAAAGTTTATTGATTATCAAACTCAAAGAAGGGGATATTGTCATCTGTTTTTTAGTAATAAACTCTATTTTTTATCAAATCATCTTCTTCGTCATCTATCTGTGCATCATAGATTTCGGGCGGATAGGTAAGTTCATCTTCCGGATTTGCAAGATATTCATCTAAATTTTCGTTGAAGATGTCGCTTTCGCTTTGTTTTTCGGGGGATAGGCGATATGTTTCTTCCGATATTTTTTTATAAGTTATGTTCCCGTTTTCGGAGGGGGAAGAATGTGAATCGTGAAATTTGTTTCTGAAGGCACGTTGTCGCGCGGCGTTTTCATTCAGGCTCTTTTCTAACATTATTTTGTTCGTACTGTCTTGATAAGAATAATATCCAAAGATACTAAGGAAACAAAGTACGCCTATTCCTTTCAGGATATTCTTTCTGCTTTGGTAAGACTGGTTGCTCATGATTTTCTGTTTTAGACGTTTATTATGTTGGAAAGACGATAGCCTATTATCCATTCCTTTTCAGCGCCTCTTCATACACCTTCCGCACCCGTTCGCACAGGTGCATCGGCTTGACAACTGTCAGCGAACGGCTACGTGCCAGCAGTGCCATTACAAAATCGTTGGTGATGCGCAGGTGCAAGCGGATGCGGAATTCCTCTTCATTGTCAACCAGCACTTCTTGCGAATGGTGCAGCGGTACGGATTTCAGGAAACTGCCGTCCAGTGCATCGTAACTTAGTTCGATTTCTTCCACAGGGATGTCGGTCTGGTTCCAGATGCCGTAGCTGTCTTTGAACAGTTCTTCCACGTTGATATTCATGTTGCGTTTGAAAGTCTCTTCGTAAAGAATGCTCAGGTTTCGGATGCAATCTACACTGAAGGTTTTCAGCATTCCTTTGTCGTAGGCGAGGAGATACCATCTTTGCTGGTCTTCTTTCAGGTAATGGGGAAGGACTTTCTTTTCACGTATTTTTCCTCCTTCGCGTACATAGATGTAGTTGAAAATCACCGGATGGGAGAATTTGATAGCTTTTATCAATAGTGGAAGACACTCGCAATCCATCGGGCGGTGGTGTTCCGCCAGTACGTATGTATGCAGGTTGGAGGTACTGTCGATGGCGTTCAGCAAGTCGAAGTTCAGCAGCAGGCGCTCATATTGTTCTTTTTTCAAGTCATCTTCCTCATTGATGTAATAGCCGTTCCGTTTCTTGTCAAAACAGATGCGTATGCCGAAGAGGCTCTCTATTTCATTGAAGTCACGTTGCAGCGTTCGCAAATCTACGGGAGTGCCGTCGCGTTCCTCCATGCGGAGCGCGACATAATTTTCCAATTCCTCCCGCGATACATAGTGCTGCAATCCTTTCAGCTTGTTGATAATAATCAGCATCCGCTGCAATCCTTCTAACTTTCTGCCCATATATCTTTTCTTGTTTCGTTCTTGCGAACAAAGATAACAGGGTTGGACGACAAAACGTGTCGCCTGCAGAAAAAAGTGACGGTTAAAACCGCCGGTTTAGAGATTTTAATCCGGAAAAGAACGGAGGTTTGAAAAAAGAGGTATATTTTTGTGCTTTTAAAAAGTACTCTATGCTGAATACAGATAAGAATTTGAAGTTATATTACTCCATCAGTGAGGTGGCTGCCATGTTCGACGTCAACGAATCGCTGCTCCGCTTTTGGGAAAAGGAGTTTCCGCAACTCAATCCGAAGAAGGCGGGGCGGGGGATACGCCAATACCGCAGGGAGGACATAGAGACAGTGAAACTCATCTATCATCTGGTGAAGGAGCGTGGCATGACGTTGCCCGGCGCCCGCCAGCGGATGAAGGACAATAAAGAGAACACGCTCCGTAACTTCGAGATTGTGGATCGTCTGAAGGCTATCCGCGAAGAGCTGGTGGGCATGAAGCTGGCGCTGGACGCGTTCACCTACGACGATGTGGAGAATCTGAAGGAAAATATTCAGAATATGAAGTAAGTATCTACTTCGACTAATCCGCGCGTGTCTATTTGGGAAAATCAATATCAGAACTGTTATTCATTTTGCAGCTAAATTTTGCAATTAATTTGAATACGAGATAGCCTATTATTATAGATACTATCCTACCTACAAATTCAGGAAAGGACAACGTCGTGTAACCATTCTATTTTCCGCCTTGACACGCATCGCAACCCAGCATATCTTTGCGCCATAACCAATTACTAACAAAGATTATGGCAAAAGAAAAAGTAAACTACCAGGAGGTGTACGACCTCTATCAG
>NZ_JABXJH010000084.1:0-10818 GCF_013373675.1 Bacteroides sp. L10-4 | reverse complement strand
ATGCATCTTCTCGAAAAGGCAAATCTTGGCTGTTTCATTCCCATGCAATATAAGATAAGTATCCGTAGGGGCAGGAAAGTCCGTGCTTTGGTTCCCGTCATCCGTAACCTGGTTTTTGTCCACGCACGTCCTTCCGAAGTGCAGCGATTTAAGTCTCAAATTACTTATTTGCAATATATCACCGATACCCGTAGCGGTCAGAAAATAGTCATTCCCGACCATGATATGCAGCGTTTCATAGCCGTCGCCGGTACCTACAATGACCATCTTCTCTATTTCCAACCCGAAGAACTGAATCTCTCCAAAGGTACGAAAGTCCGTATCACCGGTGGCGACTTCGAGGGTCAAGAAGGTGTTTTTTAAAGGTAAAAGGTGCCCGTGATCGTCGTGTAGTGATTGCTATACAAGGTATCATCGCCGTTGCCATGGCGACCATCCATCCAGACCTCATCGAAGTAATCAAATAATCGTCGATAATCAATGATTAGTCATTGGTGATAGATAAATCATAACTCTGAAATCATAAATCAAAATAGCATGTCTCTTTTAGAAGAAGCACTCCTCCTTCAGCGTGCCGCGCACGATCTGATGTATTTGGGTATGGACGGCAGTCCTATCTATAGCGATGACTTGTCCCGTCGTAACAGCGAAGTCTATCGCTTGACCACAACTTTATATAATTCAGGCACCTGGGGTACCACGGTGGAGGAGCAAGCAAATGTATATCTTGCGCTCTTGAAAGGGTATAGTGCCTCGTTCATTGACCATGGTGAAAAACAGCAGCATGTGCAGGAAGTATTGAGGCGTTGCTGGGATGCCCTTGATTCCCTTCCTTCCTCTTTGCTGAAACTCCGCTTGCTTACGGCTTGTTATGGAGAGGTTTTCGATGAGCCTTTGGCCGACGAGGGCCGTTCTATCATTGCTTCCTGGAATTCCGCATCGCTCACGGCAGAACAGCAAGAAGCGGTTGCCGAGTTTCGGAATGTGGTGGATAATCCTTATCCGTGGGAGGAAATGGAATAAGTAGTGTTTTGGGGTGCTTCGGCGGCCAAATGAAAAACTATAGTTTGCAAATATAAAAAACGGTAAACCAGTTTTTCCTTTTTAGAAAAATCGTATATTTGCAGCATGAACATTCATAGGTAGGAGCAAATGGATATGACGCGTAAATTGCCTATCAGTATACAGACTTTTGAAGAATAGAGGTATATTTTAGGAGAATAAATTTTCCAAAAATAAGGTGGCATACAATATACTTTATATTAAAATGCTTATCTTTGTTTTCAAGATAAATAATGAATCATGAAATCTACACTAGATTATGTAAATTTGTTGCGCCGTTATTTTGAAGAGGTAGCACGTCAGGAAGGGGTTACAAAAATGGCTCTGTTTGGTTCCGTGGCCCGTGGTGAACAAAATGAAGATAGCGATGTGGATGTTGCTTATGAAGGTTCTCCAAATCTTTTTTTGCGTATTCGTATGAAGATGGATTTGGAGCAGCTTTTTGGGTGCAAAGTAGATGTTATTCGTTTGCGCAAACAGTTTTCCGGAACTGTATTTGGCGACAACCTCAATAAAGATTTGATTTATGTATGACGAACAGCGCATATATTCACTATTAGAACGAATAGAGGATGCTATTTTGCTAATACAAAATCAGACAGATAGCATAGAAACAGCGGATTATTTTTTGAATAGTCAGGAAGGTATTTTTATGTTGGGAGGTGTTTGTATGCAACTTATTTTTATAGGAGAGAGTGTAAAGACGCTTGATGCTAAGAATGCAGGCTATTTAGCCGATTATCCGGAAATACCTTGGCGGGAAGTTATGGGGCTTCGTAACGTTATAGCTCATGAGTATCATCATATAGATGCAGAAGAAATTTTGAATGTAATCAAGAAAGACCTTCCTGTTTTGCTTTCTGTTATACAAAGAATGAAAAATGAAATTTGATCAGTTGCATAGCGATGTGGCTTAGAAGTATCTTGAAATAATGGTTATAGGGAGGCTTATCTATAGTGAAGGTATGGGAGAGGACTAGGAAGGCCGATACACTATAGACAACATGCTTGTTGAAAGAGCCATCCGGCCTTTTACGTATAATACATTATAAATCGTTAAATTTTGAAATACTCAAAAGTTCATCCTCTTGATTTTTAAGAGGGTGAACGCTATTGAGTGCTTACAAATCAATCTCCTTTTTGTCGTTATTTATCAGGAACCGCCTTGTGGCGGCTTGCCTTGGGTTATACGTCAAAATTGGACGTTAACAGATATCTCCGATAATTATTTTACAGTTTTATGAGTAAGAGTCAGAGAATAATCAGGAATAGTTTGCTGCTTTATCTGAGGATGGGGATTGTGATGATTGTGACCTTGTATACGTCTCGAAAGGTTCTGGAACTTCTGGGTATTGATGATTTTGGATTGTATAATACGATAGGAGGGGTCGTTTTAATCTTTACATTTGTCAATGCAGCTCTTTCAAGTTCCACAGCGCGTTTCCTTGCTTATGAATTAGGTAAAAGCGACTATAGTGCTTATACGAAAACATTTAATATCAGCTTGGTTTTACATTTATCCATCGCTTTGCTTTTTTTGTTATTGGCAGAAACTATAGGGCTGTTCTTTGTCAATACCTATCTAAATTTGCCTTTAGATAGGATACAAGCGGCAGGCTGGGTATATCAACTATCTGTGATAAGTGCTTGTGTTAACATTGTAAGAGTCCCTTTCAATTCATGGGTCATCGCTTTTGAAGATTTCACTTTTTACGCCTATATTGGAGTTGTTGAAGCTGTATTAAGGGTGTTATTCGTTTTTTTACTCTTTTATTTACCGGGTGATAAGGTGATATTATATGCTGGTTTGGTGATGTTGCTCTCAGTTTTGATAACTCTTTGTTTTTATGTCTATTGCAGAAAGCAACCTTATTATCATTTTTATTTTGTGAAAAAGAGAGATGACTATATGGGACAAATAAAATTCTCCGCTTATCGGCTATTTGGAGCTTCATCTCAACTTGCGGAGCAGCAAGGTGGAAATGTGATAGTTAATATTTATTACGGTGTGACTGTTAATGCAGCAATGGGTATCTCCAATCAAGTTAATGCTGCTATAAATAGCCTTTTAGCTGGTTTTCAGAATGCATTTCAACCAGTGATAACCAAATTGTATGCTTCAGATGAGAAAGAGGAATTATTTCTCTTTGTATCAAGTACGGCAAAATACTCCATTCTTTTATTTTGCTTTTTAGCAATTCCATTAGTCCTGAATATAGATTATATCCTACATATATGGTTGTCTACTGTACCGGATTGTACATCAATATTTTGTGTGTTGATAATTATTTGTTCGTCTATAGAGGCTTTCTCGGCACCATTGTGGATGGTAATATTGGCAACTGGGAATATCACAGCATACCAAATAATATTATCTACTCTTACATTTTTAGGCTTTTTAGTGGCTTTTCTGTCTTTGTTCTTTGGTGCAAGCGTAGAATCCATCTTTTATTATCGTATAATGACTTATGCTTGTATACTGTTATTCAGGCTTTATTGGGTACGCAGGCAGATTAACTTTCCTTTTTATGATTTTCTAAAATCGGTGATTCTTCGTACTCTTTTTACGGTTACTATATCTTATGCTGTGACGTTGACAATTTGTTGTAATTTGTATGGCTTGGAAAGGTTGCTATTGTCAGGAATATCTCACTTGGCAATTTTTACCATTATTCATTATTTCTTTTACTTAAATAATGCGGAACGGAACAAGCTAAGACATCTTCTACTCAAAAAACAAATAAAATAAATATGATTGACTGGAATGAATATCCCTTGAACTTATTGAGTAAAGTTCAAGTGGAAGAAGCTGTATCAACATCTTCTTATGTAATTGTAGATATGGAGGCTCGTGAGTTGTTATCACCCAATCGTTTTGATATTTATGCGAAGCTTCTATATATAGACCATAAAGTAAAGGGCGTGGATATGTCTTATGCGATGAGTGTCTACAGAAAACATATAGAGGTAATTACTGGATACTCATTTGCTGAAAATGGTCAACCGGATAAAAATTCATTTGATAAGTTTATAAAATGTTTTGACCATTTAGTTGAGACTTTCCAATTGAGAGGATTTGACCCGACTCTTTCCCTGATACCTGTTGATGCAGATAATTTACCTATGGATGGAAGTCACAGGGTGAGTTGTGCAGCTTACTTTAATCAAAAAATTCGAGTAATAAAATTTATAAACTATAGGCGCTTCCCATATACAAGTGAATGGTTTGCTAAAAACCATTTGTTTGAGAATGTGTTGGGAGCAATTTCGTTGGAGGCATGTAACTGGCACTCTGACTTGTATATGGCTTGTCTTTGGCCTAGAGCTTATGAACAAAAGGAAAATCGAAAACAAGCTTTGAAAATACTGAAAGGAACTGTCAGTATTGTTTCTTGCTTACAGCTTGATTTAGGAAAAAATGGCTTGAGAAACCTCTTAATACAGGTTTATGGCTTTATGCCTTGGATAGGTAATGCCCGCAATCATTTTATGGGAATTTATCATAAACTCAATGAAATCTGTTCTTCTTCAAATTGTACAACTGTTGAATTTATATTATTTCAAGGCAAGGGATTGGAGTCTGTGTTGGAATTGAAAGAGAAGATAAGAATGATTTTTAATCAAGGAAAAGGTTCTATTCATATTACGGATAATATGGAAGAAACCAAACAAATTGCTCGTCTTATATATAACCCTAACAGTGTTGCTCATGTAAAATATGCTTATCCTGACAAGTTTCTGAAATCGTGGGATATGTGTATGAAATATAAAAGCTTTTTAATCGATAATGGGTTCAATTTGGATAACTATATTATTGATTCTTCGATGGTAATGGCCATTAATGGAATACGAGAGGCGGGAGACCTTGACTATTATACTGTAGATTCTGAAGATAAGAAGGAATCATTACATTTCATGCAACCGAGTTGCATGGAATGTAATGATAAATATGCTATTTATCATGACATTCCAATAATGGATATGATATACATTCCGAGCAATTATTTTGTTTTTAATGATTTGAAGTTTTTGACGCTTGATGCTGTAAAGCGATTTAAGAAAAAGAAGGGAGAAAAGAAGGATTTATTGGATGTTAAGCTTATAGAGTCTTTTTGCTCGATGAATAGTGACCAATGGCGTTACCGTTTATTGTTAATTCAGAATGCTTATCGAAGAAAGAAAGCCCATTTAATTCTTAGATCTAAGAGCTTTCTTCGTATCATACTGGTTAGGTTGCATTTGTTGGAATTTGTAAAGAGAAAGATGGTGGATAAATCTTAAAAAGAAAAAGTCTTGTAGTACAGTTCCGAGTATGAAAAAGGTAAAAATTCCTCTTCATACTTAACCTTTTTACTTAATTTAAAAGTTTGTATTTGAATACTTATCTTATGGATAGTTTTTCTTATTATCAACATATGTTGATTCCTAATTGTGAACCTCATGAGATACCGAATCTTTCTTGTTTAAATAATGGATTGATATGGAATAGTTATGGTCTAAAAGCTGTAATATGCAGATATACAACTAATTACGATGTGCTAGGGGGGGGGGTAAAAACTGGTATTATGTAATAAAAGACACCCCTTTTGATATTTCTAAATTAAAGAGTAAGCGTCGTTATGTAGTGCTTCAAGGAGAGAGAAACTTTGAAATAAGGCTTATTCATGCTGAAGATTATAAAGAAGAACTTTATTCTGTGGTCTGTGATAGTCTTTCTGCATATCCGAAGAAATATCGTCCAGTGAATCCATCAAAAGAAAATTTTATTAGCTCTTTGAATTCATCGTCTTTAAAAGACAGACTTTATGGTGCTTTTTATCGCGATACGGGGAAACTTTGCGGCTATGCTTTTATTCATATAAGAAAAAAAGTAATAGATTTTTCTATTTTGAAGACTATTCCATCTTTTGAAAAATTGCAAGTTAATGCGGCATTGATTTATGGAATACTTCTTGATTGTAATGATTTACTTAGTTCTGGTTTTTATATTTGTGATGGTTCAAAGAGTGTTTTTCATGAGACGAATTTTCAAGATTATTTAGAAAAATATTTTGCTTTTCGTAAAGCTTACGTTGATTTGCATATAGTATATAATCCAAAATATCGTTTTACCTTCAAAGTTCTTTATCGCTTACGTTTTCTGTTTTATAAATTGGATAGCATTAGATTGATACATAAGCTAAATGCTATTTTCAAAATGCAAGAATGTGCAATAGAAAAATTATGATACAATTTGTCTTGTATGCCTGCAATAATAGATAAATATAAAAAATTTTCAGTATTGATGTCTGTTTATAAAAACGACAAACCTGAGTTCTTATATTGTGCTATAAAGAGTGTTACGTTGCTTCAAACTTTACAACCTTCGGAAGTCATATTGGTTATAGATGGTCCTATATCTGTTGAACTTAACAATTGCATTAAGATGTTGATGGAGGAAATTCCTTATATACGTCCGATACGCTTGTTGGAGAATAAAGGATTGGGAAATGCTTTGTATGAAGGGTTACTAGCATGCTCTTTTGAGATAGTAATGCGTATGGATAGTGATGATATATCTGTTCCTAATCGATTTGAGAAACAGATACGCTATATGGAAATGCATCCTGATGTATCTGTTTTGGGTGGTCAGATTTCAGAGTTTATTGATACGGAAGACAATGTGGTAGGGTATAGAGTTGTTCCTCAAACACCTGAAGAAATTGCTCATGTGATAAAGTGGCGTTGTCCGTTTAATCATATGAGTGTGGCATTTTTACGCTCGTATGTTATGAATTCAGGAAATTATCAAGACTGGTTTTGGAATGAGGATTATTACTTGTGGATTCGTATGTTCTTGGCTGAATGTAAGTTTGCAAACTTGCCTAATATATTGGTAAACGTGCGGGTGGGAAAGGATATGTATGCTAGAAGAGGTGGCATGAGATATTTTAAAAGTGAAGTGCGATTGCAGAAGTATATGCTTGATAATAGCATTATTAATAGCAAGGTCTTTTTAGTTAATGTTTTAGTAAGGTTTATGGTGCAACTTCTGCTGCCCAATAAGGTTCGTGGATGGTTTTTTCAAAAATTCGCTAGAAGTTAAAAGGATATAATTAATATTTGACAAAATATGATTGGTTTTAAGTACTTGTTCAATAAAATCCAGGACGTTAAGCTAAGAGACTATTTATCTTTTTTCCCTATGGTGATAGCCTGGATTGCCAAACCTCTTTATAGAAAGAAATTTCAGACTGTTTGGCTGGTATGTGAGGAGCCAAAGGAGGCTAGAGATAATGGGTATCACTTCTTTAAATATATGTGCTTGCATCAGCCACAACAAAAGTGTATATATGCCATTAAAAAGAAATCGGTTGATTATAAGAAAGTTGCAGAATTGGGGGAAGTCGTTGAATATGGAAGTATGCTTCATTGGATAGCCTATTTTTTGTGTGAATATAATATTAGCTCACAAAAAGGAGGTAAACCTAATGCGCCAATTTGTTCTTTTATGGAGTTAAATAATTATTTTCATATGCGCAATATTTTTTTACAGCATGGTGTGATTGTCAATAATCTAAAATGGTTATATTCTGATTGTTCTAAAATTGATAAATTTGTAACATCTACACTGCCGGAAACTGAATATATTATCTCGAGGTTTGGTTATCCTAAAAATAGCATTTGCTTAACAGGTATGCCAAGATTTGATGCCTTGCATAAGATTCAAGTGATTTCTAATAGGATTTTAATAATGCCTACATGGAGATACTGGTTTAATCTTAAATCGAAACAGAATAAGAATACGGATAATGATTTTGAAACTTCTGAGTATGTGCGGTGTTGGGAAGAGTTGTTGGTTAGTCCGGAATTGGAGCGGCTGATTAATAAGTATCAACTGGAGGTTATCTTCTATCCTCACCGCAATATGCAGAATTACATAAAAACTTTTGAACAACTAAAGACTTCTGTTGTGATAGCTTCTTGGGAGAAATATGACATACAAGAACTATTGAAAAGTTCAGCAATAATGATAACAGATTATTCCAGTGTTTTCTTTGATATGATATATATGAAAAAGCCGATTATATTCTATCAATTTGATGAGGAAAAGTATAGGAAATATCAATATGGCGAAGGGTACTTTGACTATCATCATAATGCATTCGGAAACACCTACTCTTCTTCAGATTTGGTGATAAAAGAGTTAGAGAAAATGGCGGTTCGTGGCTTCAAACCTTCGGAGGATTTTTTAAGAGAACATGATTGCATCTTTAAATATTGGGATGAAAAGAACTCTGAAAGAATTTTTAAACTATTGAAAGAAAATTAGTTGTCGGTTGATATGAATTCAAAATAGGAGTGTGGCAGATATGAAAAAGGAAAAGACATCCATCGTAATTGCTTTTTTATTTTGTTCATTTATGTATCCGGTAATATTCAAATTTTCCTCTGCATTATCGTATGCGTATGTGTATGGGATTCCATTTGTATATTTATTGCTCAATTATAAACTGTTTAATCGGCTTACTAAGATGCAATCGAATCTTATTATATGCACGATTATGCTTGTTTTTTTTAGTTTCCTATATCCGATTATTCATGGAACTGGTGACTTTTCGTATGTAAAAATATCAACTTTTATTTTTCGGAAATTAGTTGTATACATATTTCTTATTTCTCTGCTAGTTAAGAAGTACAAGGAAAGAGCAAATATAGAATGTTTTATGTATTATTACGCATTGACACATGCAATATATGTTATTGGTACATTGCTGCTGGTTTTCATACCAAGTTTGAAAACTTTCTGGTTTAGTGTATTTGAGGAGGTTGTTTCTTCTGAAATGTTATCGGAATCATTTGGATATACATTTAGGATAGGTTGGCAAGGCTTTTCCGGCTATCGCTTAACGTTGCATTGTACATTAAGTTGTATTTTTCTTTTGTATTTGTTTTATGTTGGTAAAAGAAATTTTCAAATAAACAAGAAAATATTGCTTATTTGCTATATACTCTGTTTTTTGGGAAATATGTTTTATGGACGATCGGGACTTGTCTTAACAATAATTACGAGTGTTGTTGCTTCTTTTGTGTGGGGTAAAATGGGTATTGCTAAGTTAGTAAAGTTCTCTTTCTTTGTGTATATATTTATTGTTTGTATATCCTGTTTGCAAGATGTACCTATTTTTTCGGAATGGTATGATTGGATGTCACAACCGATACTTAATTTTTTGACTACGGGTAATTTTGCTAATGCTTCTTTGGAACGGACGCATGAAATGGTATTTATGCCGGAATGGAATACGATTCTTTTTGGGGATGGATATTTTGTTTATGATGGTTCTTATTATAAGAATACAGATTCGGGAATTATAAGGAATATACTGTTTTGGGGAATTGTGGGGTGGATATTGAGTTATGTCACGACGTTATACTCTATTGTAAGTGTAAAGAGAAAGGACAAGTTTTTGTGCTTGCTTATACTCTTTGTATTTGCTGCTTTTGAGTACAAAGGTGATGTGTATTATGAGTTTATAGTTTTATTCTTATCGGCTTCATTCGTAGATTCAATAGTGGGTAGGCTTTACGCGGATAGAAATGCAAATTTGGAAGTGAAATAGTACTTATTGTATTAAATGGGAGGATTTAGATAATGATAAGTGTCGTGATGAGTACTTATAAGGAACCTATAGAGTATATAGAGCAATCAATAAATTCTATTCTTAACCAAACATATCGGGATATTGAATTTGTTATTATCGTAGATAATCCGGATAATGCGGAACATATTGAGTATATTCAGAATAGGATGTCTGGGGATAGCCGTATAAAACTATCTATCAATGAAAAAAACTGTGGTTTAACAGAAAGTCTGAATAGGGCTATTGCTTTGGCTAGGGGAACTTTTATAGCACGCATGGATGCTGATGATATTGCAGAGGTGGATAGATTAGAGTGTCAATTGGCATATCTCATAGAAAACAATCTCGACTTGGTGGGTTGCAATATGAGAGATATGGATGAAAATGGGAACATAATCCAAGGAGCAATAACGCGTTACCCTACATTGGATGGTATCATAAAAAACTATTTGAAAACAAATAGTGCAGTTCCGCATCCTACTTGGTTGGTGAGAAAAAGTGTATATCTAGAGTCTGGTTTTTATTGTGATTTTCCTGCATGTGAAGATTATGAGTTTTTGACAAGGATTGCCATAGATGGCAAAAGACTTGGTAATGTTTGTGCGCCCAAATTGCGATATAGAATAAATAGTGCAGGAATATCATGCAGTAAACGAGTGTCTCAGAAGACAAGCCTTTATTATGTAAGGAAGAATTATCTTCTTCAAAAAAAAGTAATCTTGTTGATTTTCAGAAATTCTTATTAAGTGAAGAGGGAAAAAGAAAGCAAGAAGGACTTCGGCGATATTATGAGCAGTCAGATAAATTGAAATCTTTCCGTAGAAGCAAGAAGAAATTGGCTTTTATTATATTGGGAGTGTGGACGTTCATTAATTTGAAAGAGGGAAGAACTGTAATCGCAAATTTGTTAAGAGAAAGAATTTTGCAATTGCGAAACAGAAAACACTATTAAATAGAACTTGCTTTAGTAGATGACAAAAATTAAATATATGCTGTTAAACATTTAATTTTCAAGTGATTAAATCTGCAAAAGTCCCTGAAATTTAGTAATTTAAAGGAAAAGTTTGGCGACTTTTCTCCATGAAAACTACTAATTCCAAGGACTCAGTCAAAGTTAACCAAATCCTCCCGATTA
>NZ_JABXJH010000083.1:0-11019 GCF_013373675.1 Bacteroides sp. L10-4 | reverse complement strand
GCAATGTACTGCACATCGCAGAATTTATGACCGTTGCCAAGTCATTACCTCACTTGTGGCAAAAAGTGCGCAAGTTGCTTATTCCTAAATTATTCCTATCTTATAGCTGTATTTTCGGGAAAAATACCGCAAGCCTCCGGCGAGGATGATTTTTTCCGAAACCGCAAGGCTTGACCTTGCCGTCCGAACAAAGGCATTTGCCAACTTTGCCCGGTAGTTTCCGGTATGCCAAGTCTGTGTTTTCATCCCTTTTCCTTTTATTCCTGTCGTTATGGTTTCCGGTTCCACAGAGGGCGGAAAACAAAAAGAGCCGTCCCGGAAGACAGCTCTGTTCTGTAAGGTTCCACTTGATTTTGTATGGCAGTTATGTTTCATGGTCAAATATTGTCAGGATACCAGAAAACTGAGTATGCAGAAAAGTATGGCCGCAGCCACCAGAAGGCAAGCTATCCGGTACAGGAACCTGAAGAATCCCCTAAAACACACGATGGCTACCGCAGCCCACACGGGGGATATGCCCCGTGTGTACATATAACTGAACACGATGAAGGCTGCAAAGCCCAATGCGATGGTCCGTACCCATCTGTTCGCTTGAATCTTGTCGATATATTCCCTTGTTTTCATGACATTCCGGTATTAACGGGTGAAACAGTCTTTTCCAATTTCAAGGGCCGGGATGCGTACCGCCTCCACAGGCAAGGTTTTCGGAGGAAAATACCGGAGCGGCGCGAGGATGATTTTCCCCGAAACCCGGAGGGCCTGACCTTGCCGGTGGAAAAAGGCGGTGCGCTACCTTTGCCCGCGAATTGGAATGACGGTGTTATTTTTTCTTTCCGTTCCCGGTTTTCGGGAACGAGAATACCGTGTTGTATTCCGCATCGAAGGTGACGGCGGCATCGAACGGTACACCTTTCTTTCCCTTGAACCCCTTGATGAGTCTGGTGGTGCCGGAGGAGAAAAGCTGTTCCATGTGGGTGTCGGTCAGTTCCTTGTTCAGAATACGGCGGAACACCAGCAGCCCGCACCCGTCATGGTCGCACCTGGCCACTTTGGAACGGAGGATGATTTTTCCCGTCTTGCACTTGGGGCAGGTGAATGCCCTTTCCTGCATCGCCGGAAAATCCAGACGCAGGATCTCTTCGGTTGCCCTGCGGGTGTAATCCAGGATGGACTGCATGAAGGTTTCCGTATCGAGGGTATGCCTCTCCACCTGCGCCAGGGTCTTCTCCCAGCTTCCCGTCAGTTCCACGTCCGCCACACGCATGTCCTTCACCGCCTCATAGATATACATCCCTTTTTCGGTCGGGATGATGCTTTTGCCGGAGCGGGCGATATAGTCACGTTTGATAAGGGTGGTAATGATGGCGGCACGGGTGGCGGGTGTGCCTATGCCCAATTCCTTGATAGCCTCCTTTGCCTGTTCGTCCGTGATGTTTTTCCCGCAGGTCTCCATCGCCGCCAGCAGGGTGGCCTCCGTGTACAGCGGCTTGGGTAGGGTCTTCTTCTGCGCCATCCCGTGTCCCATGACCGGAACAGTCTCGCCTTCGGCAAACTCCGCCGTCCCCCCGTCACGTTCCGGCTCGTCCTTCTCCCTGTCCTCCTTTCTGGCGAACACGCCGCGCCAGCCCGGTCTGACAATGGAGGAAGAGCGGGAACGGAACGCCATTCCCTCGCAGGCACATTCCATGACCAAAAGTTCCTTCTCGCAGGGTGGCGAGAATGCTTCCAGCATCCTTCCGGCTATCAGGGTGTAAACGGTAGATTCCGCCTCGGACAACCCTTCGGGTGAAATGCCCGTGATAATCAGGGCATGGTGGTCGGTCACTTTCGTGTCATCCACGCTGCGGGTATTCAGATCGGACATGTCGAAAGACTGTCCGTATTCCCTGAATTCCGGCATGGAAACCACTTTTCCCAGCAAGGAAGGAATGTGCCGCATGACATCCTCCGGGATATGGCGGCTTCCCGTCCTCGGATAAGAAATAAGCTTCTTTTCATACAAGGATTGGGCGATGGAGAGGGTCTTCTCCGCTGTCAGGTCATAATGGACGTTGCAATCTTTCTGGAGCGTGGTCAGGTCGTACAGAAGCGGGGCCTGTTGGAAAGTCCTCTTGTGTTCCGACCCAGTGACTGTCGCCACAGAACCGGAAGTGATTTTCCGGTATGCCGCCTCTGCCGCATCCTTTTCCTTGAACTCTTCCGTGTGGATGAACATGCGGTGCGCGTCCTGCCGTTTCAGCGTGAGGTGCAGCTGCCAGTAAGGGGTGGAGACGAAATTCCGGTTCTCCTTGAAGCGGGCACAGACCATGGCGAGCGTCGGGGTCTGTACACGTCCTATGGAGTTGTTCGCCGAGCCGGAGGCTACCGCCAGGGCACGGCTCGCGTTCATGCCCACCAGCCAGTCCGCCTTTGCCCGGCAGTCGGCGGCGGCATACAGGCTGTCGTAGTCGCTGCCGTCCCGGAGGTTCGCCAAACCCTCGCGGATGGCCTCGTCGGTGAGAGAGGAGATCCACAGGCGTTTGAACGGTTTGGTATAGCCTAAGTAGGAATATATCCAGCGGAAGATAAGTTCCCCTTCACGGGCACAGTCGGTAGCCACGATGATGCTGTCGCACCGGTCGAACACGCTGTCGATGATTTTCAGTTGTTTGGCGGCGGCGATGTCCGTCACCATCCCTTTGTCCGTCCTGACCTGGCGGGACACCAGACGGAACGGGTCCGGCAGCATCGGGAGGTTTTCGGCGGAGGTTTTCGTGTAGCCATACGCACCGGGCATGGCGAGCGACACCAGGTGTCCCAACGCCCACGTGACCATATACCCGTTACCTGTACAGTAGCCGTCTTTCTTGTCGGTAGCCCCGACCACACGGGCTATATCCATGCCGACACTCGGTTTTTCTGCAATGATTGCTTTCATGTTCGGATAAAATTTAAGCCGTTCCCCGCTACCGGAACCGGAAAACGGGAAACGGCGGTTTGACATTTTTTACTTGTTATAATGGATGAGCGTTTGTCAGGCCACCGGCTTGACACCGAGGATTTCAATCAGTGCCCCGTCGTCCTTGCGCACCAGTTGCAGGGTGGCGTCCATCACCACGTCCACGCCCAGCAGCACGAGGCTGAGTGACATCACTCCTGTCTTTTCTCCCTTGAGCAACGTATCAAGTTCCCCCGACATTTCCAGCTCGTCCTTCAGGATCCCGATTCCCGCGAGTTCTTCCCAGTTCACGTCTTCCGCCTTGAATGGCGTGTTGTTTTTATTGTTTACGTTCATATTTCTGTTTTTTTGATTTGACATTCATTCTGATTCACGCTCAGGCAATGCTTGCCCCCTTGGACTTGCGGCCAGCCTGTTCCTGTCCCTGCTTCTGGGCGTTCGCCACCACGTTGCGCTGCGATGCGTCACGCTTGCGGTCCGGGTTCTCGTTATAGAAGTCCAGCCTGCCCTGGTTGAAGTTCGCCTTGACATACTGCGAGATGGTCTTTCCATCGTAGCCTTTGATGCCCTCGACCAGTACCGCCTTGCCGCTCTGGAGGTCGGCACGCTGGTTTCTCGTCAGTTTTACGTCCCATACCTTTTCCGGTATCTTGAACTCGGCACGCTGCTCGAAGCCGTCCGGCGTGCGTGAGTAGCTCAGGCGTCCCGTTTCCAAATCCGCCTTGATGAAGGAGGAGAACTCCTCGCCCTTGCGGTTCACCATGTCGTTGAGGAAGATGACTTTGCCCTCGCGCAGTTGTTGCTGTTCCTCGGCGGTGATTTTCACGCCGCCTATTTCATTCGGGATGTAAATTTCACGCGCTCCCTCCGGGGAATCGGGATTGTAGCGTGTGTAGGAAGGTCTGCCCGTGGCCTCGTCCAGCTTGACATACGAGGAGAACAACTCACCGTCCTTGCGCTCCATACCCTCCACGAAGATGGCCTTGCCCGCGTTGAGGTCTTCAATCTGCTGCTTGGTAAGTTCCACTCCGCCCAGCGACTGTCGGTTGAAGAGTTTGTCGTTCTCGAAGATGTATTCGATGCCCCTGCGTTCGGCGTTGACCTGGATGTGGGCGTCGAACTCCTTGCCGTTATTGGAAATCATGCCTTCGATGAACACTTTCTTGCCTTCCCGCAGGTCGTTGATTTCCTGGTCGGTCAGTTTCACACCTTTGATTTCTTGCGGGATGTAGGCGTTTTCCGCGCGCATGGCGACCACCTCGTTGGTGAGCTTGTCGATGCTGATGAAAGAAGGGATGTATTCGCCGTTGCGCCCTTTCAGTTCCACCACACGCCCCATGTTGCCTGTCTCCAACAGGTTCTTCTTGTCCTCTTCGGAGAAGATGTGACCGAAGTACGGGCGTTCGAGTTCGGGTTTCTGGCGGATGCCGTGGATACCTAATACGATAGGGCCTCCCACGGACTGCTGGAATGACAGTCGTGCATCGGTACGTAATACGGCGGAGCCGAAATTCATGCTGATGGGTACCACCTGGTTGGTCTTGTAGCCCCTGAGCATCTGGTCAAGGAGACCGCGCTCCATGAGGTATTCACGGGAAAGTCCGAAATTCTTCAGTTCCTCCCAGTTGATCATGGACTCGTTGTAGCGGTACTTGGGTTGCTGCGTGCCGTCACCTTGGGTGGCCTGCTGCTGTGTCTCATTTTTCTTTGCCATTTCTTCTTGATTTTGATTGTTGATACTTTGGTTTTCCTTGTCGCGTGGAACGATTTCGTATTTTTTGAGGAAGTCTTCCACGGCTTTTGTCTGCTTTCCGGCGGCGAGGTCTTCGATGGCCTGCTTCACTTCCGGGCTGTCCAGCGTATCCGCCTTGACGGAGAGGATGCCGAAACGGGTCGGGTCTTTGAGCTGGCTCCAGAAGTTTTTCACGAAATTCTCGAACATGTTGGCGTACCGGTCGATTTTCAGGAAGGAGTTGCTGTGTTCCTTGTCTGCCGGAACGGTGCTGTATTTCCCGTCCTTTCCGATTTTTGACACCGCCTGTAAAATCAGTTCCATCTTGTCGAGTATGAACACGATGTCACTCATCTGTTCGTTCTCGCTCACTTGCGGCTTCAGGGGTTCGTCCCTCACATTTTTCTTTGCCATAACTTTGAGTTTTTAGAGTTGATAACTACTATTGTCACCGCAAATATATATAGCAAAATTTGATAAATAATTGATTTTTAATTAGTTGAACTACATATTACATCATTTGTCATCACGTTTCACCGCAGGGTGACAGCACGAAAACGAAAAAGGGAAAAAACAGAGGGAAAAGGGCGGGCCACAAGGTACGGGAAGGCAGAGAGAAACCGAAGCAGGGAAAGGGACGAAGAGGGAAAAAGAAAACCTATATTATGCAGAGTTGAGAGCGAGCTGCTTTTGTCCCTACTTCCTTGTATTTCTCATAAGACAGGCGACCGAAAGGAAAAGGATTTATGATAGGATAGATGTTCCAATTGGGACGGTCTGAATTTTATAAAGTACTCCCGTCAGGTTTTGTCTTGACCTTGTTCTATGCGTCGTAGGTCGCTTCGCTTGCTAAGTCCCGACCTTTTCACCCAACTCGGACGGCGATACCGGAACGTTTTTTCGAAGAAAAATTACCGCAGGGAATTTTTTGTACGAAAACCGGAGGCCTGAACGTGAAAGGTATCGTCCTCCGAGTTACCTTCTCAGAGGGACTTAGTGAGTGAAGCGTGACTTAGGATGGTAGTTTATGGAAGAATATGGAAAAATTACCCTTTGAACGAAAATGCGCATCTTTTTAGTGCAATGGTAATCATTTTTTGAGTACCTTTGCACTAAAATTACGCATTATGACAATACGTGAATGGATTAGAGATAGAGAGATAAGTGGATTTCCAACTTTTTCGGTTGAAGAAATTAGGTTGGCATTGCCACATTATTCAGAGCAGGTCATTAAAAATGATTTGTTCCGTATATCATCACAAGGTATAATATATCCGGTCTATAAAGGTTTCTACGTTATTATTCCTCCTCATTATGCTGCCAAAAGAATGGTACCACCGATATATTACATAGATCAGTTGATGTCGTATCTAAACAAGCCTTATTATATTAGTCTCTTAAATGCGGCAGAAATTCATGGTGCAGCTCATCAACGTCCACAGAAATTTTCTGTAATGTCGGTATTTCCAAAGTCTTCTGTTTCGCAATCAAAGAACAATACACTTGTTTGGGTATACCGCAAGGAAATTCCAACAGATTTTTTGTTATCAAAAAATTCTGAAACAGGAGTGATATATTATTCGAATGCAGAATTGACAGCTCTTGACATTGTACAATATGAGCAATATATAGGTGGACTTTCAAGAGCATCTACTATATTGGAAGAACTTACAGAAAAATTAGATTTTCGTGGTGCTTCCAATAAGTTGTTTGGTTATACATCAATCGCAACTATACAACGACTGGGATATATACTGGATGAAGTTCTAAATGCAGCAGAAATTGCAGATACGCTATATATGGAATTGACTTCATATGTAAAGCGTTTCAAATATATTCCTCTAACTATAAATAAACCAAAAGATTGCGCGGAAAGGAATAACCGTTGGAAAATTTTTGTAAATACGATAATAGAAACTGACGAAATATGATAAACAGAACAGCCATCACTCAATGGAATAAGATAGTTCCATGGAATGACAACGCACAAGTAGAGCAAGACCTCATTATATCACGTGCGTTAGTCGCTATTTTTAGCGATGAGTTTCTTGCTTCACAATTAGCATTCAGGGGAGGAACTGCACTCCATAAACTATATCTGACGCCACAGCCCAGATATAGTGAAGATATTGACTTAGTTCAAATTACTCCCGGACCGATAAAGCCAATAATGTTCAGACTTGGGGAAGTTTTGGATTTTTTGCCGGATAGAGTAACAAAACAAAAACGATATAATAACACGATGTTGTTTCGTATGGAATCGGAAATACCTCCCACAATTCCTCTACGCTTAAAAATCGAGATAAACTGTTTTGAGCATTTTAATGAACTTGGATTAGTCAAAATACCATTTGAAATGGAAAATAGTTGGTTCTCAGGCAAGTGCGGAGTAACAACATATCGTTTAAATGAACTGTTGGGAACAAAACTGAGAGCCTTGTACCAAAGGAAAAAGGGGCGAGACCTTTTTGACTTGTATGTCGCTTTGTCTGAAGCATCAGTTGATGTCGAAGAAATTATGCGTTGTTACCACCGTTATATGTCTTTTGTTGTTCAACAACCACCGACATACAAACAGTTCATTAATAATATGGAAGAGAAGATGTCTGACTCTGAGTTCTTAGGAGATACACAAAATCTTATCCGTCCGGAGAGGGAGTTCAATCCTCAGTTGGGGTACGACCTTGTTCGCTCTCAATTAATAGACAGATTGCAAAAATAGCATATCAATAAAAGTAACACCTGAAAAAGAAATATTGCCGGTATCTAAATTTGCCATATAACGATTTAATCTTTGATTTTTGCGGAAAACCTGCGAGAATTGATTTTTAATCCGTCAAATACAGATTTTAGCTTTCTGATTTTGGAGATTTCAGAATGAGCAGACGGAAATAAAATATGAGCGAAGAAAGTGTAAAAGGTAATCAGATTTTGAGTACTTCTGCGCTTTTTTCGCTCAACACAAACTGCGAAACGATTTTTCAAGTGTGTATGCTCCAGCCGTGAAACGGTCCACCAATCATTACAGCAAATGACCGATCCGGCTTGCCGTGATAGAGAAGCCCTCCGACAACGCCCCTTGTCCCGTCTTTCGCCACTTCAGCGAAACCGAATGAATATGGTGCGAAATCGGTGTACAGTTCGATTTCATACCTGCCATTGGAGTTGACCTCCCATTGCTTGAGCCGTTCAATACATTTGCTCAACGTTTCATCACCGATGCTTTTCGCATACTTGACGGTATTCTCGTAGTGTTCCTGACATTTGATTTTCATGTCTGATGTTTTTAAGTTGTTTGTAACAATTCTTCGTATATCCCGAAACCAATGCATCCGGCTATGATGAAATCCTCCTTACCTTTATCCGCCAGTGATTTTAAATTTTCCAAGCTGTCGCAGTAGAAGAATATCTCATCGTCCTTTTCGTTGTCGGAATCCATCGCCAGCGCAATCCTCACTTCTTCCGTTTCCAGCGTGTCGCACCACCGGATAGTGCAGTCCGCATAATGAGGTTCACGTCCCTGCTCACAGTAGAATTTCAGGAAATGGCTACCTATTTCCTTCTTGACTTCATCCGCCTTTTTCCAGATACTATCATCCACGATTTCAAATCCGAGTCCTTCCACCAGCAGGCATGTTCCCTTGTCATATACCATCATGGTGCGCTTTCCCATGTGTTTTTCGCGTATTTCCGCCCAATTCGGCAAGTCCCAACGCTCCACGGTCCAGATCCCTCGGTAATCCTTCGGGATGGAATTGTATTCGCTTAATGTTATCTTTCTCATAGCAGGTAGTTTTAGTTTGTTACAAAAGTCACCTTGTGAGTCTTGCACGGTTTCCCGAATGCCGGACGTGGGTTGAACTCCGTGCATGATTCCCAATCCACACTCATCGTGTAGCCGTTCGGGAAATTCTCGCCGATGAACCGGCTTATCATTTCCAAATCCTCGTTCGGCAGGAACAATTCTTCCTCGATGCCGTACTCCAATGCGAAAATCGCCCATTCAGGAATGTTATCCCAAACGAGCGTCTGTCTGTTTTTCTTGTGCATAATGTCAATGTTTATTGCGGTGATACCATAAGGCTGTTGATGATTCCTTCCAGTTCCGTTTCCCATTTGTCCGTACCGTCCATGACCGACGGATAGGTCAGTTGCTGCCACTGCCGGTAATCAAACAGTTTCATTCTCAGCGGATAGTAGTCGAACAATTTCCGGTTGCCAAAAAATACTCTCAGGTGGTTGGTTCCCACCTCCATCAGTTTCAGACCATAATTGTCAAGAATCTCATGGAATCTTTTCATCGGTGTAAAGTTGCTTCTCTTTTTCATGTCATTTCTGTTTTTTATTGTTTGAATTTTATTTCAGCAGCACATTCTGTACAGGTCATCATCGGTCAGTGTACATAGTTCCTCATCCGTGCAGTAACCGTCAATCTCCTCGCTCGCTTCCATCGCTTCATAAATGCCGTTATGCATATCGTTCACCAGCTCATCGCACAGGCTTTTTACTGACACCCTGAAAATGTCATTACCGACTTGGATTTCCCGAACTGGATAAGCCACTCCTTTCCAGTAGGTCTTTTCTATGGCTATTTCATCGGTACATCCCTCCATGCGTTCCAAGTATTCCTTGATGATGTCCCCATGACAAGGATTCGGCTTGCAGAAACACCCCAATGTCTTGCCCTGCAATTCTCCGATTCGTCTGCGGAACTTTTCATCCGTACTTAAACGATAGTAGAAATACTTCCTGTAACGGTCCAGCGTGCCGCCCCTTGTCATTGTCGCTTCCAGCCTGAACGGATTTCCGAAATAACCGTCTTTCCCTTGTCCCGCTCTTCCTATATATACATCACAGGATTCCTTGCGGATATTGACCACTCTTGTATTGCTCATAACTTGTTTTTTAGTTAAACAATTCCGACCGGCGAGCCGGTATTTTATTTCTTGCCTGCCTTACCGTTCCGTGCCGGATTGTGCAAGGCTTTTCGGGAAAATACCGCAAGCGGAGCGCGGAAGATTTCCCCGAAAACCCGTAGGGCTCGACCTTGCTCAATCCAAAAGGCACGGGACGACCTTTGCAGGCTAAAATAAAAAAGCGGCCTTTCAATGGCTATTCATTATCCTTGTCATTTTCTTCCTGTGGTATCAGGTGTTTCAAATCAGGGTCGTTCTTTATACGGGTCATCTCATCTTCGATTATCCGCACCACGTCCGCTTTTATCTGGGAATAGTTCCGGTCTATCTGCTGTTGCATGATGTCGTTGCCGTCCGCATCCTTGAACTCGTTGATGACGGGTATTTTCTTGTAGGCTTTGGTTTCCGCTGCTACCTTCTCATTATCGACAATAATGCGGGCATGGAAAATCTTCTGGTCAATCTCTTCCCCGAAGTTATCCGCTACGCTGCCCACGAATGTACCCTGTGAGAGGTTGGCTATTTTCGATGCCGGAATGAGCGAATCCATCTGCGTGTTGATGGAGGTGGAGGTGTCCTGCCGGTTGATGGAAATGGACTGCCGCTGTTGGAGTATCTTACCGAAGCGTTCCGAAAGGTTCTTAGCCGTTTCTCCCACGACCTGACCGCTGAAGATGTTGCCCACCGTATTTTGGATTACCTTCGCTTCTTTTTCACCGTAGTCACGGGTCAGCTGAGAGAAGTCCTGGAAGCCGAGACATACCGCCACCTTGTTGCTTCGTGCGGTGGCAATGAGATTGTCAATACCGCGAAAGTAAATCGTGGGCAGCTCGTCTATGATGATGGAAGACTTCAGTTGTCCCTTCTTGTTCACCAATTTTACGATACGGCTGTTGTACAGTCCGAGGGCGGCTGAATAGATGTTCTGCCTGTCGGGATTGTTACCGACACACAGGATTTTAGGGTGTTCGGGATTGTTCAGGTCGAGCGTGAAATCATCACCGGTCATCACCCAGTAAAGCTGCGGGGAAATCATCCTTGAAAGCGGGATTTTTGCCGAAGCGATCTGGCCTTGCAACTGGTCTTGTGCGCCCCCTTGCCAGGCGTCCATGAACGGGGAAAGGTAGTTTTCCAAAGACGGATACGAGGTAAGAATTGTGAAAATATCGGCATACGGCTTGTTCAGAAATTCTATCGCGTGAGGGAACGTGCAGTATTTTCCGTCCTGGTAGATGCGCAAATACCATATAATAGCCGCCAAAAGAATAATCGGGGATTCCACGAAGAAATCGCCCTGTTTCTGTATATCGGGTAAGTCAAGGGCATTGCTGCCCCCTTCTCCCCTAAGAACCGTACGTGAGAGTTTCCCCTCATACGGCTCAAGCAACTCAATATTTCTATTTGTTGTTAGAAATCGGCTCATACTTTCAACA
>NZ_JABXJH010000082.1:0-11170 GCF_013373675.1 Bacteroides sp. L10-4 | reverse complement strand
GATTCTGAAACATGGAAGAAAGGCAAAGTCGCTTGTCAAATATGGATTGGAAGAGATTTCGACCATACTTATGCGTCCGACTTATACCCCAAAATTCGATGTTTTCAAATTTTTGTCATGTACTTAACCTTATGATATAAACCAATTATGAACATCTACTTACAGTTCATCAAATAATTGTGTCCATTGTTGCATTATAACCTCAGGAGTAAAGTATTGAGACATCCGTTGATGAGCAATTCTTCCCATACGCTCACGAAGAGATTTATTTTCAATTAACTGACAGGTTTTTTCAACAAAGGTATCAATATCACCTTCATCTACTAAAAAACCAGATTCACCATCAATAATCAAATCCTTAGGTCCACATTTACATGCCATTGCCACAGGAGCTAATCCATAATTCATTGATTCACAAAGTACCAAGGGGAATCCTTCATATCGAGAAGAAAGAAGATATATGGATGAATTAAGATACTCTTGAACAATCATAGGGGAAGGTTTGTGGATTGTAACATATTTAGGAATAGAATATTGCATTATCAAATCTTGCAATTTCTGTTCATCTTCTCCACTACCAAATATGTCAAGATGCCAATCTGAATGACGTTGAACAACTTTAGCCCATATATGAATAAGCATATCATAACCTTTCTGATATGTAAGTCTACCTACACTAATGGCTCTTTTGGTATTTTGATTTGATGTCTCATTTGTAATTGAAGTAAAATTAGGAATAACAACAATATTCTTTAATTTAGGCCAATGTTTTACATCTTCATTTGTAAGCAATACAAGACGCGCATATTTAGACGCATTTCTTTTATCGCAAAAACTACGAAAATAGTCTACCAAACTAAATAATCCTTTACGGTTCTCTTGTATTCGAAAAAAACGAGAAAAATGGATTTCTACAACCTTCTTACTTCCATCATTTATTGATGGAAGTATACCAACTTCATTACCAAATGTAGAAATTACAATATCAGCTCGTATATTATTGAGAAAAGTTCTAAGTTTACGTTTATGCAACCTCCTTTTTACAAGAAACGCAAAAAACTTTCGAATAAAAGAAGCTTCATTATAATCTGAATAATTAATACCTAAATCGAATTGTTTTATAGAGGAATGCATAGGAAAGAAAGCACTCCTCCCATTTTGCTCTGTTGTAATAATTGTCACTTCATAACCATGCTCAACAAGCCAATTAGCCTTTCCAAGAACAATCCGCTCCATACCTCCAGAATTGAATGTACTATGCAAACAATAGACAATCCTCATAATAAAATTAATTATAATCCCTCCACAAACAATAATTCTGATTTATATGGAATGTAATCTTCATACCATACTGAAAAAAATGAAATCTGGCGATACATACCAACAAAAAGAAAAAAAATCAAATAGAAAAAACTATTTTGCCTCCCTCTCTTTATTATCATTGCTGCAAGAATCAACTCCATAAAATAGAAATATATACTTCCTCGCCCCCCAAGTTGTGGAAGAAATCCAAAACCTAAATAAACAAATAGAGATACAAAATATAAGTTCAAATAAAAAGTTCCATCTTTGTATTGAGAAATGCAATACCTTTCTTTATAAAAAATAAGGAAGATGATAAGTCGTAATAGCATAGCTAAATTGAATCCCAATACAGTCCCTTGCTCTGCCTTTTGGTATACATTCAATTTAGTAGCCACAAAATCAGGCATAGAATCTATCATATTCATGAATATTTCATAGCCCCCAACATTACAAAAAAGAGCAATTACAATAATAGTCATAAATAGTTTCTTGGTCCACAGTTTATCGGGTATGAATAAAGCAACCAAAGTAATCAAGATAGAAACATGAATGAAGCTACCACAAACTATTATTGTAAAAAATAGAATCCGATTTTTACGATATAATAACGCAAGCAAGAAAAAAGCAATAGCCGCACCTTGACGATATTGTCCCATTAGTGTTGGATACAAAAAAACACTAAGCAAAAGATATAAAGAAATAAATGGATATGGTGATTTCTCATAAATAAAAGCACTATATATGCCTATTGTCAATGCAGCCATTACAATCAACAATGTACGATAATTACCAACCACATTGTTAATCCAAGCATACCCTATCTCTATCCCCATAGTTGTAGCGTTATTCCTCCAAGTATCCGACTGAAGACTATTAAACCAATATAAATAGTTATCATAATCAAAACCACATTTTCTGAAAGCTACAATAAGAAAAATGGTAAAAATTAGTATACAAAAAAAATAGGGTTTAATGTATTTATTTCCAGCTTTAATAGTTATATACGGATTAGCAATAGCAAATCCCCCGAATAACAAACAAATAAACAAATAAATAAACATACGTAAGCGTTCAAATTGGACGTATTGTACAAGGAAACACCGTTTGTAAAGGTTGCCTATCTAATAATTCAAAATATGAACCTACTTTTCAATATCGCCAGTATTGATTCTAAAAATTCATCCGCGACAAATGTCATCCACTCTTTTCACTTCCAATATGCAATAAAATCATGTTGAATAATCCTCTTCTCCACTGGAGGAAGTTTTAGATAATCTCCATAAATTAAACGTAACCAAATATCATAACCACATGGAATGCAAAATAATTGCCCTTCAAATTTTTCATATAGCATATGTGTAAAGCATGATTTATTACAAGGAATTCTTTCTGTCGTACTAGCCAAACTTGCTACATTAGTAGAAGATTGCCAATCATATTTGCGAATCAAAGAATCTCGTTTTTTTAATAAAAAAGGAATAGGCAATGGAAATATAGAATATTTGAGTGCCAAATGATAAATATTACGCAATCTACTTAACTGATTTTGATAAAAATAATATTTATGTGCAATCAAGTATCTAATAACGAAAATTTTTAACAAATGCATCTTACATCTAAAATTGCTATCCGGCAATCCGTCCATAGGAAAAACATCTATACAAATGCCTAGATTCACACAATCCATATTTTTCTCTTTAAGCAAAGTACGAGTATCACATACCCGTCCAAAGGCATAAGGCCATCGAACATCCATATTTAGGTTTATCGCCTTGTGATATTGGGACGAATATGACTGAAAAAAACGGTCATAGTCTTTCCGAGGCATAGCAATATCTATATCATCATCCCAAGGAATATATCCCTGATGTCGAACAGCTCCAATAAGCGTCCCACTCGATAAAAAATAAGTGATATCATTTTCTACGCAAAAATCGTGCACACTGCACAATATCTCAAATTGCAATTTTTTCCGTTCTTCTAATGTTATCTCTTGCATAATCCCTTAAACATCTTCAATAATTTTCCGACAGGACGTAAACTACCGTCTTCTCTCCACAAGCTCTTACAGAATAAATAAGAAAGCAGAAACCTCACCTTGGCTTCCACTGCGGTATATTTCCGACCACTAACAACATAACGAAATTCTATTGAGTAGTAGTTTGTATTCTCAAATGACAATAATCCTATCCTCTGCCATCTCCCTTCCAGATAAAACCTCACTACTTTCCCAGCCTTCTCTGATGTATTACAATAAACAGCATCTGCACTTCTTTGACGACAAATATCAATTACCGTTTCCCTAATTTTAGTACCGATACCTTGCCCTTTAACCTCTGGAAGCACTCCAAGTTGGCTCAAGTATCCAATCTTCTTGCCATATCTTTGTTGAATATTGACAAGTCCAGTACCCACTAACTTACCATCCAACAAAGCAACAAAACAAATTCCACTTCCCGCCCTTTGGCGAGTTACTTCTGAAGATTGATTACATGCACCATAATGTAATCCTCTTGAACTATGTTCAGCAAATGCCTGATGCAATAAATCCGTTATTTCTTCCCATGAAATAGAGTCCGGTTTGGGAATAATTTCTAAAGCCATTCTCAAATGAATTTTTCTTCTGCCCGCTTCAAGTCCTCCATATCATCAATCTCACACCATTCGTCTGCGTCAACAGTTACCGCCTTTATCTTATTGTTTCTTAAATAAATCAATGCTCCCAGCACCAATTCATAATAACTGTTCACATCATGCGTAGTAACATAATACTCTATGGCCGGCATAAATTGGTGACAAATAAAATCTTTTTTATAGGTATACATATTTACAGTCTTATACATTTCTGTATAATCTCCACCTTTCTTCTGGTCACGGGCAATAAGCAATGAATCAATATACCCGGCTGAATCTATATGCACAACTGTTCCGTCCATAGTTTCCCGGTTGAACGGTGAAACAAGCACATGGCACTCGGCATCGTCCTCCCTCAACAGAATATCTATCAGCGAACGACGATAAAACAAATCACATTCCAACATAACCACATCATCATGTATATAATTCTTAGCAAGCCATAATGAATAGATATTGTTGGTTTCTTTATACAAAGGATTCTCAATATAAGTAATTTTCATGTCCTTATATTGATGCCCGATTTTCTCTATAATCAGATGCTTCTTATCACCTACTATCAATAAAACCTCCGTCACATTCCTTCCCGACAAACAATTCAGCGTATTTATCAAAAGAGGAACACCGTTGACTTCTACCAATGATTTGTGAGTTATATCTGTAAGAGGTCGCAACCGCTTGCCATAACCAGCAGCCAAAATCAATGCTTGCATATTATTTAAAAGTTAATTTATGAATTGTTTTATATACCATGTTTCTTGCCATTTTCCTTTCATTAGAATCCAAAACCAAAGCCCATACTATAATACAAGTTATTCCCCAGTATATAGATGTATTCAGCAATAAACAAACGATTGAATTTTCCACAACCAATACCGACTTAAAAAAACAAGAAATTAAAAAAACAACCAAGAAGGATATAAAAATTGGAAACAACACTTGTTTTATATAAGCTACTGTAGGAAAACATTGTGAATAATTCAGTTCGAAAACTCTGGCAAATACTCCTATAAGATTAATAATAATAGAAACAAAACAAGTGGCATAAGCCAGAAAACTTTCTCTATACAATATCCATGTAACAATAAAAATCAAACAATATCCAATAGAAATAATCAATTGATAATTTTTAATCTTACCTGAGGCTTGCGACAGAGAAGCGATAGGTGAAAAAGAAGATGAAATTAACAAGTCTATAATGGTCAATTGGACAAACAAAGAAGTATATTCAGGAACCTGACCGAGCCATAAGACCAATATATAGTCTGTATGTAACAGAATTGGCAATGATAAAAGAAGCAATAATATAAAAGAGAATTTAGTTGAACTAAATATCAACTTATACATATATCTGTAATCATTTTGAACGTATGCCTTTACTATTTGCGGTCGTGTAGCCATCATAAAATTCAAAGCAAAAGAGTTCATCGCATTATACACCTGCATAGAAATGGCTCTAGCCGTATTCATTACCGGACCAAAAAACATATTGATAAGAAAATTCACCCCTTGTGTAGTGAACAAATGAGAAGATGTTCCTGCCAACATCCATCCGGAAAATCCAAATAATTGCTTCAACAATTTTTTATCCCAAATCCATCGTACCCGACATTCTTCAAAGTGTATTTTGCAATAGCGACTATATACAAGACGAACTATCAAAGAAATCAGACACATTAACAATCCGTAAAATATCAATTTGTCAATAGGAGAAACAGTTATCAAATAAGCCATAACCAGCTTACCTACCACCTCAAGAACACTAATATACGCAAATGCCGACATCCGTTCATGAGCAATGATTGCAGCATTATAAGGTACTGAAAGCAAATTGAATATAATCGTAAGAATACTAAATTGATATATCCATACAGCTGCCGACAATCTTTCCGAAGGAATAACCAATTTATTCAATATGAACCATAAACCTATTGTTTCTGATAAAACAAATACAACAATTGCTATTATACAATAACTGATAAAAGACATAGAGAATACCTTGAACAGATTTTCTCCACCTCCTTTTCCCATCTCATAATTTAAAAATCTTTGTGTTGCTATAGCCATAGAATTATTTAAAAAGCCAAGCATAGCAACCACACCACCTATTACATTATAAATACCATAATCCTCTGCTCCGAGCGTTTGCAATACTACTCGTGATGTATACAATGTTACTGCCATTATCAGTAACATACGGACATAGAGCATTACTGTATTTCGGGCAATACGATTATTTCTAGAATCCATAAATAAATTAGAAAACCTGATTTTGCTTACAAAAAGACTGAAAAGACCTGTCTTAGAGCAAATCCTCAGTTTGATACTGAAAATAAAATTATTCTAAATCTTCGCTACTATGCATAATTCTAAAAATTCTGGTTACATCGAAGACAGACATTTCGATTTATAGCCAATTACAGATAATTCAAGGTTTACCGCATCGAGTCCTAATTTGAATACTAACAAATCACCCTTCCCCAAACAAAGCCTTGGAAGACCTACGAAGCATCTTGAGAAACTCCATCATGGCGAATCCTGTCAAAAACGCTACCACAAGATATGTATTCAAATCTTTTGTTGTAAAAAGAGAAGAAAACATTGAGGTTCGGAATACAACCAAGAGGAAAGCAGCAATAGGGCATCCAATTATCGGGCGGAAGACATACCATGACCACCATGTCTCCATATCTTGTCCATTTTTGTAACATTCCCACCCAATATAATCGTAAAAGGTACGTGCACAACAGCCAAGTGCTACCATACAAAGAGTTAAAAGTAAGAGATTCTTTGTATTGGGGAATTCGGTATTAGACTTGAATGCCAACTTATCAACGCTTTTAATATATTCGTTATATGCCGTCGCGCCTGAAAGTGAATCAGATGGAGCAACGCAACTGTAGAGCATTTTTTTATCATTAGAATCTATGATTTTGTACGTTTCTATGCATGAATCTGTCACACAAAACCATGACGGAAGTTCGATTGCAGATATCAAAAGATTATTGGATTGATTAAATTTCACAGACACTTGCGATCCTTCAAGTGTGGAATTGTAGAAACAGCATGTTCCTACGATAGCTGCCATGCATATTGCTATAGAGAACAGCAATACCAGTATTTTCTTCCACATAAGTTTTATTACTCTTTTAGTTCTGGTCCAGTATTTGCATTTGTTTTCGAAGCGGTTCTCAACTCTTGCCACATACGGCAGAAACTGATTAAGTGGCTCGCGGCCTGAACCGTTTGGAGTAGGACTTGGGGTGTATGGCGCAATCCTTATATACCTAAAGACTGCATAGAAGTCAAGCAGCTTACTTTGTTCTGAATTTTCTTGGATTCCATATTTTTTGAGTATACATTTTGTAAAAGGATGATCCGGTTCTTGCGAGAGCAGATAACTGATGCCCAAAAGCGGGTCGCCAGAGACCATTCCTTCGAAATCGATGAAAGCAGCAAGATGTTTATCTTCGGTAACTATTATGTTATCCAAGCTGAAGTCGCCCCAAACGAGATTTGACGTTGGCTCCAGAATATTGTCGATATAATCATAGAGACCGTCGCAGATATGCACATGTTTCTGATCTTTCTCGTATTTGAAATAATGGCGTGACTGTTCTATCTCAATCCGAAGAAAATGTTGCCATGTGTTGTGCTCATAAACACGACCTTTAACTACTCTGCCAAATTTCCTGGTTTCAATCCGGTTTATGGCTGTATAGTTCTCTATAATCTCGTCACAAAGAGTGGATAGTTCATCTTCATTCAATTCGTTGAATGCTTCCTTTAGAGTTTTACCCTCAACCCATTGATAGATGAGATAGGATATGCCATCTTTTGCCTCTTTGTAGTCATAAGCCTCGGGAGCTTTGATGCCATTCTTTGCGAACTCCCTTAAGAAATCATATTCGGTCTTTGCCAGCCAACTACGGAACTTGGGGTAGCAGCGTACAACATAGCATTTCTGACCGGACTTCAACCGATATGTGTCGGTCATAACTCCCTTGTTGATGTACGTCAACTCTATATTTCGCCAACCTTCTGCATTGAGTTGGGCTTCTAATACTTCTGTTATAGTAAGCAATGCTGTAATCGTTGATGTAACCCTTCTTCGATTTGAGGCGTGAAGAAGTATTGCTTAAACATTTCTATATCCTTTAGGCGATATGCGTTCTTAAAGACCCATTGTTCTGTACGAGAATCGAATATAAACCCAAGAGTCCTTTGAAAATGTAACAATCGAAACCAAAAAACGGATACCGCAGAGAGTTGAATGGATTGTGACACGGGGCGCTCAGGAAAATCCAGTCGGACAGCCCGCAGGATTTTCTTTTGGATGTCCTTTGTCCCATCAATAGGATCAAACACTTCTCCGGTTTTTATGTTAATGCCTATTGCATTGGCTGTGAAATCGAAGTTTGCCAGCAAGTCCGTGATGGTACGGATAGGCGTTGGCGATACGACGAAATTATAGAATGGTACCAAATCCATATAATGCTCACCATCCAAATCAGGATAGAATCGAGGTGAACCGTATTGTCCATACTCTGTATGTCCGTATTGGTTCAGATACAATATTAAGTCAGACAACTGTTTGGGTGTACAATTGGTGAAAACATCTATATCCTTACCTCCATCTCCATTAAGGAATCGGTTGCGGACATATCCTCCACAGACATAGAACTCGTCAATAACATGATATGATGATAAAATTTCGAATATCGAATGATTAGACAGATGTTTAATTTTTCCGTCTTCTGACCACATAAAAAACAGCTTGATAATGATGCCTGGTATAAAGAAACTGATTTTTCGCTTTTTTACTCTTCAACCTCCTCCCACGGATAAGGATTCTCCATCACATTCTGAAACTCATCAACAGCCTCCTGCTGTTCGGCAGTCAGCAATGGAGCATCCCAAGAGGCAATGATGGAGCGGGCTTCATCTGCCAAAGGCTCATCGAAAACCTCTCCATAACAAGCAGTGAGCAGACGAAGTTTCAGCAAAGATGCGGGAAGAGTATCAAGAACATCCCAACAACGGTTCAGAACCTCCTGCACATGCTGCTGTTTCTCACCGTGGTCGACAAACGAGGCGCTGTAACCCATCAAAAGAGCGAGACAAACATTGGCCTGTTCCTCCACTGTAGTGCCCCAGGTGCCGGAATTATACAAAGTTGTGGTCAAGCGATAGACTTCGCCATTACGACGTGACAAGTCGTCACTATAGATAGGACTACCGTCCATGCCCAAATACATCAAGTCGTGCGCGGCACGCTGAAGAACGATTGTTTCTTCTAAAAGAGACATATTATTTCAAATTTATGATTTTAGATTCTAAAGAGGAAAAAAGATACTTCGCCACATCCTACATAGTAATCGTTATTTGATCACTTCTATAAGGTCCGGATGGATGGTGGCCATGGCTACGGCAATGACGCCTTGTATCTCTATAACCACACGGCGGTCACGTGCGCCCTTTACTTTCAAAAAGACACCTTCCTGACCTGCAAAGTCACCGGCTGTGATACGGACTCTCATACCCTTGGAAAGATTCAGTTCTTCGGGTTGGAAGTAAAGCAAATGGTCGTTATAGGTTCCGGCAACGGCGATGAAGCGTTGCATCTCATGGTCGGGGACGACTATCTTCTGACCACTGCGGGTATCGGTGATATATTGCAAATAAGTAATTTGAGACTTTACACGCTGTACGTCGGAAGGACGTGCATGGACAAAGACCAGATTACGGATGACGGGAACCAAAGTACGGACTTTCTTACCCTTGCGGATGCTTACCTTATATTGCATGGGGACAAAACAGCCGAGGTTCTCCTTCTCGAGAAGATGCACCGCATCAAGCTCCCTGCGGTATGTGGCACGCATGGCATGCCAGACTTCAACCTCGTTATCCGTTTCCATTTTCGTTATTTTGTTCACAAAAGGGTGTTCCTCTGGGGCTTTAAACACTCGGTATATACCTGGTATCCAATCACTTGCGAGCACCTTATGTAAAATACGGCAAGCATTGTGCCCTTCTTGCCAACAGATTTTTTGCAGTTCTTCATTACCTTCCGGTAAAAAACTATAAACGAACGGATTACAAGAAAAAAGCGTTTTTTAAACGTTCGTTTAATGAACGTCAAATTTTAGGAAATGAAATAGGGAATCAGTTAACAAAAGGAAATGGAAATTTTAAATATTAAATAAGATGCTTAATCTACTGGATTACTGCATATTAAACCGAGTAGCAAAAGGTTTCCTAAAATATTTTTATTAAACATTTTGAGGATATAAAAAACAGTCTTATCTTTGCGTTCATTAAACGAACGTTTAAAAAACGCTTCCGGCCCAAAGTCATTTCCATTTATATATCAACGTATTAACCCATCATAAAGATAAAACCCGATTTTTTATTCCCGCCTTTCCTCCACAAAAACGAAAACTTGGCATACCTTTGCATTTATTTTACAAACTACAGTAATTTTAATTATTAACCCAAAAGCATTAGAGAATGAAGGCAAAAGAGACACTCCAAAGTAAGGAAAAAAAACAAAAAGAGACACCCTAGAAACGAATGTAAAGCACGGTATATCAGCCCCTAAAGCGGGAGTAGGACGTCCCGCAAGCGGGGAGGTTATGGGAATACTGCCACAATATAGGAAAGAAGTCATTAAAGACATCATACTATGGAAAAAGTCAAGGTACTTTATAGAAGAAAAGCCGACAAGCCATAAGGCATTGGCACAATGGGCATACTCACATTTCGACTTCAGGACACCTGAGCATAAAAGGCTGGCGGAAAGCACCATAATACAAGAGTTCGGTGAAGTGTGGCGGGAAATGAAGGTAGCAGGAGAGATATAGGGAATAAAACAAAAAAGGGCAGAAACCACGAAACTTATTGACAATAATTAAATATAAACAACTTAAGGAATAAACCACTTATCTTTGCCGCCACTTTGGTAAGGATGAAGCCACACCGCCTGTCAAACCAATACAATTATTAATTCTAAAGACTACAAAATGAGAAAGTCAACAAAGAACGCTTCACTTCACGAAGCACTGAGAAACCTATGGAAAATACGTATCATGCTGGAAAAGAACTACACGGAAACATGCGCCACATGGATGGCCCAACGGATAGAAAGCCTGATAGACCACATGCAATACGGGCATGCTGTCATAGCCTACCACAAGCAGGACGGGACATTCAAACTCGTAAAAGCCACCCT
>NZ_JABXJH010000081.1:0-11680 GCF_013373675.1 Bacteroides sp. L10-4 | reverse complement strand
TAGCAAACCTCTTCGGTTTGGCCGATGAGGATATCTATGATGTGATGATTAACAGGTCGGAAGAGATGAACCATATATGCGATATTTACAAATTAAAACTAGCAAGCTGAACTTGCGAAACTTAAATTATTTATAATATAGGTTGGTGGCAGTTGTATTGAGTGACGCCTCCTTATTTATATAAGGTAACACGCGCGTAGCGAACAGCAGTCGACCGAGGTTGTATTCATCGAACAGCTCGTCATCGGGATTGAAACTGTTGACACGCACATCGCCTTGCGAATGGATGAAGCGCTTGTTACCGATATACATTCCGACATGCACCACACGTTCCTTGCGTTCCGGTGTCGCCTTGCGTCCGAAGAAAATCAAATCGCCCGGCTGGAGGTTACTGAAATCAGGAGCGATATCGATATGCTCGCCCACGTATGCCTGTTGGGAAGCATCCCGCGGAATGATGATGTCGTGCATGAAAAGAACAGTGCGCATGAAGCCGCTACAATCCACCCCTTTGGAAGAAGTGCCAGCCCAAAGATAAGGGATGCCCATCAGGCTATGCGCCGTAGCTATAATGCTGGAGGCGTCCTGCTTCAAGGCGGCCCGCCATTTCTTCTCCGGCATGGAGATGGATTTGGAAATATATCCCTGGCGACCATCGGGATAAGCCACCTTATAAAAGGCGCCTTTTGTCCCCTCCCACTTCAGGCGGTTTCCGGCAGCAACATCAGAGACGGTCTGCGATGCCTGGCTAGGCTGCGAGTAGACAAAGCCGTAATGTGAAGTCACTACAATTTTCTCCGCACTATTCCAAACGGCCAACTCTTCCCGCGTAACGGGATGTATGCCTACTCGATGAACCCATGCAATGTAGCTGTCTGGTGTCTGGATACGATACCAGCCGTCGCGCTGCAACACCCGCACCGGCATACCCATCAAACCTTGCGTCATCATTTCCGAAGAGAAATCCGGATGCACCCGAAGATTGCACACAGACACATTGACAATGCCATACGTCTTGCCTTCAAGCCCGGCCTCATCCGGAAGCACTTGCAGACAATCCATCACCGCATATCCCTTCTTTTCCAAACCATCCAGCAAAGCCTTCTTTGCCTCTGCCGAAGTGGTGACACCACGCAACATCACATTCTTTCCTGAGAAAGAGTAATCCACATCAAACAAAGCCACGCGCTTATCCGGTGCAAACTTCTGTTTCAAACTGTCAGAGAATTGCGCCACTTCTGCAGGGATTGTACGGTCTCCTACTTTCGAAGCGACAGCAAAAAGCGGGATTAACAGAAACAAAGAAAAAAAAGAGAGAAACTTTTTCATTGGCCAAAAGGATTTGGGGGGTTATTAATAATAGCAAAGCTACGAATTTATTCCGAAATAGATACATGTTTTTAATATTATTAAGGGTAAAGAATAAAGAATGAAGGGTTCATCCACACTGCATTCGCACACTGCACAACAAATTCTTCATCTTTCATTCTTCATTCTTCATTAATATTCATTATCTTTGTACCCTATAAAGCAGTTGGTCGGTCTGTCGCTTGCGCCCCGTGCGTATGAGGAAAGTCCGGGCAACACAGAGCATCCCACTTCCTAACAGAAAGCTGTCCGTGAGGGTAGAGTAACGTAGAAGAAAATAACCGCCGTCGCCCCTTGGGCTGCGGTAAGGGTGAGAAGGTGGGGTAAGAGCCTACCAGTCTTGTGGCGACACAAGGGCTGTACGTCTTGGGAGTTGTAAGGTCATGTAAACCGGCGTTATGAGAGTTGCTCGCTCCATGTCGGAGGGTAGACCGCTAAAGCCTGTATGGCGACATGCGGCTCAGATAAATGACAGACACTTCTTTAATGAAGAATGGATGATTAGGCTTCTTCAGGAACAGAAGAACAGAACCCGGCTTACAGACCGACTGCTTTTTTTTACTGACAATGGATAATCGAGACAATAGCATGAACAAGCGTATTGCTGCCCTTTGGAAATTCCTCACCTACGACATCTGGCGTATTACAGAAGATGAAGTTACGCGAACGACTTTTTCCGTATACAATATCATCAAGACGATTTATCTTTGCATCAACCGTTTCACCAAAGACCGGATAGTGAACAAAGCCTCGGCGCTGACTTACAGTACGCTGCTGGCCATTGTGCCTATTCTTGCCATCTTGTTTGCCATAGCTCGCGGTTTCGGATTCGATAATCTGATGGAAAGCCAGATTGTCAACGGTTTCAGCGGTCCTACGGAAACCACGGAAGTCATCCTGCAATTTGTGAATTCATATTTGTCTCAGACCAAGAGCGGAATATTCATCGGAGTGGGTCTGATTATGTTGCTGTGGACAGTCCTGAATCTAATCAACAATATGGAAATCACCTTCAACCGCATCTGGCAGGTGAAAAAGGCGCGCAGCATGTACCGTAAAATAACGGATTACTTCTCCATGCTTCTGCTGATGCCCATTCTGCTGGTGGTTTCCGGTGGTCTTTCCATCTTCATGAGCACAATGGTGAAGAACCTCGAAGACTTTACCCTGCTGGCTCCCGTCGGCAAGTTTATGGTGCGTCTCATCCCCTTCGTACTGACCTGGTTCATGTTTACAGCGCTATACGTCTTTATGCCGAATACAAAGGTCAAACTGAAACACGCACTCATATCCGGTATTTTGGCAGGTACGGCACACCAGGCATTCCAGTTCCTCTACATCAGCAGCCAGTTGTGGGTTTCCCGTTACAATGCCATCTATGGTAGTTTCGCTGCCCTTCCGATGTTTCTGCTATGGCTGCAGGTGTCCTGGACCATCTGCCTATTTGGTGCCGAACTGACCTACGCTGGACAGAATATCCGGAACTTCAGTTTCGACAAGGATGCACGCAACATCAGCCGGCGCTACCGCGACTTTATCTCCATCCTGATAATGTCCCTCATAGCCAAGCGCTTTGAACAAGACGCTCAGCCCTATACGGCCGAAGAGATATCAGAAGAGTGCCAGATTCCTATCCGGCTGACACACGAGACCCTGTATGAATTGCAGGAAATCAACCTCCTGCATGAAGTGGCGACAGATGAAAAGAGTGAAGACATCGCCTACCAGCCTTCCATGGACATCAACAAGATGAATGTGGCCCTCTTACTGGATAGGCTGGACACACACGGCTCAGAAGATTTCAAGATTGACAAGGAAAATGAATTCAACAGCCAATGGGGAGCATTGCTGAAGGCACGGGAAGAATACTACAAGAATGCAAGCAAGGTGCTGCTGAAGGATTTGTAGCTTGGCTCAAACACGAAGACACAGAGATTTCTTCTCGTCCATTAGTTTAATCTCTGCACCTCTGTGTTCTTCAGCCAATGCTAATACTTATTATAAGATATTGTCTTCTCTTTCGGCTTCCGCGACTTCTTCCGTTTTTCTTTCAACGGATAGCCAATCGTAATATCGAGCAAAAGGCGTTTACCAGCCGGGATTCCGACAATTTTTTTTATCTCCTTCTCGTCAAACCAGCCTAAAATGCAGGAACCCAGCCCTTCATTTTCTGCCGCCAACGTGATATGTGCGGCAGCGATACCAATATCAATCAATGGAAAATACTTACCCTTGATTTTTGCACCCAGAAAGGAAGTGATATTCATGGACTCCTCCACCACCAGAATATGGACGGGAGCATTCTTGGCAAACTTATTCATCCCCAGTCCGGCAGCCGCCTTGCCCACCCTGGCAGACAGCTCCGGCTCCATAACCACCACGAACTTCCACGGCTGTGCATTGCAGGCAGATGGAGCCAGACAAGCCGCTGCCAATATCCGTTCCAGCTTCTCAGGCTCCACGGTACGAGTCATATCATAGGCACGGTCACTCTGACGGGATGCCGCTAATTGCAGGAAATCGTCCATAGCGCCGCCACCTTATTTATATTGTATCATGCGGCTGATGTACTTACCGATGATATCAAACTCCAGATTCACCACACTGCCCACTTTGAAAGCATGAAAATTGGTATGCTCGAAGGTGTAAGGAATAATGGCCACCTGAAAAGTATCGTCGGTGGGGTTGCACACAGTCAGGCTGACGCCGTTGACCGTTACCGAACCTTTGTCTACCGTGATGTAGCCGCGCTTTGCCATTTCTTTGTCAAAAGTATACCGGAAAGTAAAGTAATAGCTTCCTTCAGCATCCTTTATATCAATGCAAGTGGCAGTCTGGTCCACATGCCCCTGAACGATATGGCCATCCAGTCGACCATTCATCATCATACTGCGCTCCACATTCACTTCATCTCCTACCTGCAACAAGCCAAGATTGGAACGGTCCAGCGTTTCCTTCATGGCCGTCACGGTATAGGTATCATCCGTCAGGCTGACTACTGTAAGGCAAACACCGTTGTGAGACACACTCTGGTCTATTTTTAATTCACTGACGAATGAACATTTGAAAGTAAAATGTACATTCTCCTGGTCTTTGACCATCGCCACCAATGTGGCACATTCTTCTACTATTCCGGAAAACATGGTTCTATATACTTTTAGGTTATACACGATTTATTATTAATATGCGCAAAGATACAAAAAGCCCTTCGTATAGGTACAAAAAAAGGAAGCTTTTCACAAAGCCTCCTTTTTCAGTTTTCAATAGGTATTAGTTTTTTTTAAGGTAAAAAGATTGTTTTCAGGATAACGACGCAAATATAGGCGCTTTTCGTAATACTAACCAAATTAAAAAACATGTCTTATAACATCTTTTTGAGAAATCATTTAAGTTTATTATCATTTCAAAGCATTTTTCTACACCTGCAATCGTTTTCAATGGACAAATATAAGGCTATTTTCCATGAAACACTGAAATTATCCTAAAATTTTGTTTATTTCTTATCATTTAAGTAGTGTTTATCTGTCCGTCTGCCATGTTTTAACACCTTCTTGTCGATAAATACCACTATTTTTTCGGCGATACTCGTGATTATGGTCATCGGAACGTTCCAACTTGCGGAACACACTCACCAGGTTCAGACAAAAGAGTGTACTCTCCTGATGCCGGCTGATGCAATCGGCAAGAACGGCAGTGGCATCAACATTGATTTCGTCCAGCATATTGTCCTTGCAGACACGGCGGTAGCCAGTTCTGGACTCTCCTTCTGAAACGCCTGCCTTGCTTGTCCGAGCGTGGAGAGCACGGTATCTCCAAACTCCATCATATCACCCATGTAGAATGTCACTGACACGCGCAGCTTGCTGCATGTTGTAATACTTATCCGATAGTGCGCCTGTCATACCTATTATCATTACCGGAAAAACGCCTCGATTATCCCCCTGCTCGATTTCGTCTTGCCTGCCGCAGGACAGAAAATCATCAAAGAGAGTGGATATATCCCAGTACATAAAGAATAAATCTTCATTCTTCATTCTTCATTCTTCATTTTTTTACCCTATCTTTGTCCCCACGATACGAAAATAGTAACATTATGGCAGAAATAAAGAGCGAAGAGACAAGCGAAAAAAAGAGCTTGAACTTCATTGAGCAAATAGTAGAAAACGATTTGAAAGAGGGCAAAAACGGTGGGAAAGTACAGACACGCTTCCCGCCCGAACCTAACGGTTACCTCCACATCGGACATGCCAAGGCCATCTGCCTTGATTTCGGTATTGCCGCCGCACACGGTGGCGTCTGCAACCTACGTTTCGATGACACCAATCCCACCAAAGAAGATGTGGAATACGTAGAAGCCATCAAAGAAGACATCCAATGGCTGGGCTACAAATGGGGTAATGAATATTACGCTTCCGACTATTTCCAGCAATTGTGGGACTTCGCTATCCGCCTCATCAAAGAGGGAAAGGCATACATCGACGAACAGACTTCCGAGCAGATTGCCGCCCAAAAAGGAACTCCCACCCAGCCCGGCGTGGAAAGTCCCTACCGTAACCGTCCCATCGAAGAAACACTGGACTTGTTCCAGAAGATGAACAGCGGTGAGATTGAAGAAGGTGCCATGGTGCTCCGTGCCAAAATAGACATGGCAAGCCCCAACATGCACTTCCGCGACCCCATCATCTACCGTGTAGTGAAGCATCCGCACCATCGCACGGGTACTACTTGGAAAGCTTATCCAATGTACGACTTCGCCCACGGACAAAGCGACTTCTTCGAAGGTGTGACACACTCTCTCTGCACATTGGAGTTTGTACCCCACCGTCCGCTCTACGACCTCTTCGTGGACTGGGTGAAGGAAGGCAAAGACCTCGACGACAACCGCCCTCATCAGTATGAATTCAATAAGCTGAATCTCAGCTATACACTGATGAGCAAGCGCAACCTGTTGACTCTGGTCAAGGAAGGCTTGGTAAATGGTTGGGACGACCCCCGTATGCCGACCATCTGCGGTTTCCGCCGCCGCGGTTACTCTCCGGAGTCCATCCATAAATTCATCGACAAAATCGGATATACCACCTACGACGCGCTCAATGAATTCGCCCTACTGGAAAGCGCCGTGCGCGAGGATTTGAACGACCGCGCCACCCGCGTATCCGCCGTACTGAATCCGGTGAAGCTTATCATCACCAACTATCCCGAAGGGCAAGTGGAAGAGATGGAAGCTGTAAACAACCCCGAACATCCCGAAGAAGGAAACCACTTCATCGAGTTTAGCCGCGAGCTTTGGATGGAACGCGATGACTTCATGGAAAATGCTCCGAAGAAATACTTCCGCATGACACCGGGACAAGAAGTACGTCTGAAGAACGCATACATCGTGAAGTGCACCAGTTGCAAGAAAAACGAAGCCGGCGAAGTCACCGAGGTATATTGCGAATACGACCCCGATACCAAGAGCGGTCTGCCCGGAGCCAACCGTAAGGTGAAAGGTACCATCCACTGGGTAAGTTGCGCCCACTGCCTCGAAGCGGAAGTACGCCTTTACGACCGGCTGTGGAAAGTAGAAAACCCGCGCGACGGACTTGCCGCCATCCGCGAAGAGAAGAACTGCGATGCACTGACAGCCATGAAAGAGATAATCAACCCCGACTCTTTAAATGTACTGCCCTGCTGCTACATCGAGAAATATGCTGCCGGTATGCAGCCTCTCTCCTACCTGCAGTTCCAACGTATCGGTTATTTTAATGTTGACAAGGATTCTACACCAGAAAAAATGGTATTCAACCGTACTGTGGGTCTGAAAGACGTTTGGGGTAAAATCAATAAATAAGAATATGAGTAACAAGAACCTGCTGTCCGGAAGAGACAAAGAACTGCAAGAAATGGCAGAACAATATGAAGCCGCTAAAGCAGAGAACAAAACCATCTATCTGGACGCAGACGACTTAGCCGACCTCGCAGACTGGTATGCCATGCATCATAAATATGCCATGGCTACCGAAATCGTAGAGTATGGCTTGGCAATACATCCGGATAATACCGCCCTGATGGTGGAACAGGCATACCTATTTCTGGATACCCAGCACAAAGAGCAAGCTAAAGGTATAGTAGAACGGATTGCCGAAGAATCTTCCGAGGTGAAAGTGCTGAAAGCCAACCTACTGTTAGACGAAGGCAAAGAAGAAGAAGCGGAAGCGATACTTGACAGCATAGATGATAAGGACGACTTAGCCAATATCGTCGACATATCCTATATGTACATCGACATGGGATTCCCGGAAAAAGCATTGACATGGCTGACGCGCGGACTTAAAAAATATGCCGAAGAAGAAGCCTATCTTGCCGTCACCGGCGATTGTTACTATGCTCAAGGACTGTTCGAAAAAGCCACCTTCATCTTCAATAAGCTGATTGACAAGAACCCTTATTCAGCTCCTTACTGGTTTGGACTGGCCCGTTGCTACTTTGACCAACAGATGTTCGACAAAGCTATCGAAGCATGCGACTATGCTACGGTGGCCGATGATGAGTTTGCCGACGCCTACCTGATGAAAGGACATTCCTTCTTTCAATTGGGAAATGAAGAAAGTGCCATGGAGAACTACCTACAAGCCGAGAAGTTCCATCTCGTTTCCCGCAGTTTCATCAACACCTTCATCGGTCTGAACAAAGCCTCCAAAGGAGAATGGGAAGAAGGATACGACTATCTGGAAAAAGCCATAACGGCCGAAGACAGTTATGACCTCGCCTTGCCCTCTCTTTATGCCAATGCGGCCCTATGCCTGCACAAGATGGGGAAAAAGCGCAAAGCCCACCAATATTGTAAAAAAGCATACAATCTGGCACCCGAAGAGATAGATTCGTACCTGATTGAGGGACGCATCTACATGGAAGAAGGAGAATATGAGAAAGGTGTGAAAAAATGGACCCAAGCCTTAGAGTATGCCCCCTATGCAGATACTTGGCACGAAATAGGTATGTGCAGTATGGAGATAGGGCAACTGAGCTATGCCAAGCTGGCCTTTGAGCATGTCAAAGAGATGGAGCCGGATTTTGAAGGTATCAACGAAAGGCTGACCTCTCTGTATATGCTACTCAAAGACAAGGAGAATTTCATGAAGTACAACCAGCTGTGCGAACATCCGTTCAAACTGGAAGAGCTGAATAGATTACAGCAGATACTACAAGAAGATAACCAAGAAGAGCTGGCCCTAGTGATGAAGAATATTTTCAACGCATTACAATAACAGTAATTATATACCACTAATCTAGCAAATGGAATCAGTAGCCTTTATCCAATGGTGTCTTGACCACCTCAATTACTGGACCATCACTTTATTGATGGCCATTGAAAGTTCGTTTATCCCCTTTCCCTCGGAAGTTGTAGTTCCTCCTGCCGCTTGGAAAGCCGCCAACAATGACAACATGAATATATATCTGGTGGTGGTGTTTGCAACCATAGGGGCAAATATCGGAGCTTTGATAAACTACTATATGGCAAAATGGCTGGGGCGCCCCATCATTTACAAATTTGCCAACAGCCGTTTCGGACACATGTGCCTCATTGACGAAGCCAAAGTGCAACATGCGGAAGAATACTTCGACAAACATGGAGCCATATCGACGTTTGTCGGACGTCTGATACCTGCTGTGCGCCAGTTAATCTCCATCCCTGCCGGTCTGGCACGTATGAAGCAAGGAACTTTTTTACTGTACACCACTCTGGGTGCAGGCCTGTGGAATTCCATTCTGGCTTTCATCGGATATTACCTGTCCACAGTACCCGGCATTGAAAACGAAGACCAACTGCTTGCCAAAGTAACGGAATACAGCCATGAGATAGGCTATGTATTTATCGGCATCAGCGTACTCATCGTGGCATTCTTCATCTATAAAGGCATGAAGAAGAAGTAAAAATGAAACGACGTGATATAAAAAAGCGTTGGACAGCATGATAATTCCGTCCAACGCTTTTTCATTGTTCATTCCAAATCCAATCGGCTGAAGTCGAAAGTTCTATTTCATAAATCTCACGCATCTCTTCCTCTATATCGGAAACGCTCATTCCTTTGCGCATAAGGAAATAACAAGCTTTTCTATAGAAAGTCCACGGCTTTCATGTTTGGGCGCTGTATCGGCTCAAACTCACCATTACGGTCACGAGGAATGGATATGACGGATTCTCCATGTTCCGTTTGAATCTTCTTCGGATACTTCCCATTACGGGAATTACCGCTATTGTTGCCTGCGACTGGGGAATAACTTTGTTACGTTCTGACATAATTTTATGTTTTCACAAAATTAATAATAAAGAAAATATGAGACTCATTTCTGGATCCCGTATTCTCGATTTACACAAAATTTTGGACAGTGTCGATTAAAACTTTTACCTTTGTAAAATGATTCAAGAGAAGTTCAAATTTTACAAGCCATGTAAGCTATTGCAACCTTACGTGAGATATTATTGGGTATTCAAAAGTAACCATTTTTTGAATACCCTGACTTTTCCTATCGGTTGCCCTCAAATCATTTTCCATAAACAAGCACCGTTATATATCCCTGAACTGAATGTTACACAAGACAAACTGACTGTCAGCGGACAAGTTAATTTCTCGTCACACCTATATGCAGACGGAAATATAGAAATGATAGTGGTTGTATTCCACCCTCACGCTATGAGTATGTTTCTGAACATACCGACATCCCTTTTTTACAACCGGGAAGTTTCAGGCTATGATATTGAAAACAAAAGTTTGAATGAACTGGCTACACGAATATTCGACTGTGAGAATAATTCTATTTGCATAAGCTATATAGAAAAATGGCTGGTGTCACAAATTGCCGATAATTTAGCTGATACCACATACAGAATGGAAAGGATAGATGCCGCCATACAGCGAATGTATATCACTCCGCAAATCTCTGTAAACGAATTATCTTCCATTGCCTGCCTAAGTAAAAAACAGTTCGAGCGGTTGTTTCATTCATTTGTAGGCATCAATCCCAAAGAATATACCCGTATCGTCCGCTTCCAAAAGGCTTTGGCGCAGATGCAGCATCAAGCGGGCAAAGAAATCAATCAGGCACAAATAGCATACGCCAGCGGCTATGCCGACCAGTCGCACTTTATCCGGGAGTTCAAGAAATTCTGCGGATATACGCCCGTGTCTTTGCTGAAAGTATCAAATCCATATTCCGATTTGTTCACCAATCCCGTATAAATGTCCCGTTTATTCTATCCGGGGTCAAACGCTTCTCCTACTTTTGCCGCCTGATTCATTAAATGAAAATAGCATTAAGTATGAAAGAAGTAAATCCCCAAGAAACCAGCCGGGCATACGCCTTTGAAATGTGGATGAACGCACCTATGCCAATGGTGACGTTCTTTAAGACACTCAACGTGTCACGCCTTGTGAAAATCAGCCGGAAATCGGGCATGAAGTTTAATATGTTGATGTGCTGGTGCATCGGCAAAGCCGCAAGAAACGTGAAAGAATTTTATATGTTGCCCGTTGGCGGTAAACTGATGCAGTACGATACCATTGCAGTAAACACCATTGTCGCTAACAGAAAGGACGAGGTAAGTTCGTGTGATATTCCTTTCTGCGATGATTTATCTGTGTTTAATCAACACTATCTGCGACTTACCAAACAAGTGGCTGAAAGTTGCGTCAATCACGACTTGACGGAAAGCATGGTTATCGGAACTTCCGCCTTGGCACAATATGAAATAGACGGGGCTGTCGGGATGTATAGCGGCATTTTTAATAATCCGTTTCTTATTTGGGGCAAATACAAACGCCGCCTGCTGAAAACGACGCTCACCATTTCTTTCCAGTTCCACCACACGCAAATGGACGGGGCGCACGCTTCCCGATTTTTAGATGGGGTTCAGAAAGAAATTGATAAATTGAGAATATAAGTTCAGGGAAAAACGCTATCTTTGCAGAACTAACAGAAAAATAAATAGTTGTTCAACAATATGAAATGGCAGTTGTGCATATAGCTACGCTCAACGAATAGCACTTCCAATTATTGCTATTCAGCAATAGACAGGCTTATGTTTTAAGTTTGCCTGTTATTGTTTTGTCATTATCCCTTATTATAAATCTATAAGATTGTCGTGCTGCTTAAAGCGGCAGGATGTATTGTATCATATTGGTTTGAACAAATGAATTATACTTAAGTACATGACAAAAATTTGAAAACATCGAATTTTGGGGTATAAGTCGGACGCATAAGTATGGTCGAAATCTCTTCCAATCCATATTTGACAAGCGACTTTGCCTTTCTTCCATGTTTCAGAATC
>NZ_JABXJH010000080.1:0-11827 GCF_013373675.1 Bacteroides sp. L10-4 | reverse complement strand
GGGCCACAATGGCTTACCACTGCGAGATACATCCCGGAATCATATCCGAAGCCATGGGACACTCCTCCATCACGGTGACGGAAACCTATCTGAAGCCTTTCAGCAACAGGAAGATTGACGAGGCCAATCAAAGGGTAATTTCTTTTGTAAGAAGCGGAGCGTGCATAGTATAAAAGACGTTACTTCATTTTAATACGACAGAATAGGTTTGTCGCACATTTTCCGGAATCTTCAAACAGTGGTTTGAGGAACGGGGAGGTGTTGCCCTTAAGGAGCCCCCATCTAATCTGTCAACAGGCTGTCATTCAGCATCTTGAACCAAAGGACATGCGCTTTCATTTTTTGGAATCCTCATTTCATCACCTTCCCACTGTCACTTTTTCCGACTTCCAATCCTCTTTCCGATATCCCAACGGACTGATTTTCACCATTCAGGACAAAAACCGCCTGTTCTCTCCTTGTCGACTGATTATTAATGAAATTAACAGGATTTCATTACCTGCGAAGTAACGGAAAAAATCATATAATCAACAGCTATGTGAAAGGGATTCAAAATGGGAAATTATTCACTTTTTATTTTTTTTAATTTATAAATTTAAAGTTTTCAATTATGAACAAAAAGTTTCTAAGTGTGACCCTGTTCAGTGCCTTGATGATAGGTGCGACAGGAACGTTTACGTCTTGTAAGGACTACGATGACGACATCAAGAACTTGCAGGAACAAATCGACGGTCAAAATGGTCTGAGTGCCAAGATTACCGCTGTAGAGAGCTCAATCAGCAATTTGCAGTCTGCACAAAGTGGTTTGCAGAGTGAAATCGCTGTTGCAAAAGACGAGGCTTCAAAGGCTGCCCTTGCAGCACAAGAAGCAGCTATTGCTGCCGCAAAGGCTGAATTGGAAAAAGTCAAAGCCGAGTTGCAAGAGGCTGACAAAGCCGGTATAGCAGTAATAGAAGAAAAGCTGGCTGAAGTTTCAGGTAGAATCCAGGCTTTGGAGCAGTTCAAAACTACTACTGAAGCGACATTGGAAAAATTGGCTGCAGCAGATGTAGCTTTGCAGAACAGCATCACTGCCTTGAAAGCTGATGTCGCTGCCAATGCAGAACAGATTGGTAAGAACAAAGCTGCCATCGAAGCACAGATTGCCGCTTTGGATGCTTATAAAGGAACCAACGATGCTGCCATTGCCGCCTTAAAGACTGATTTGGAAAAATTGCAAGCCGGTGAGTTGACAGAAGAAATGGCTGCAAAGATTGCAGCACAGGTAACAGAAGTTGTAGGCGCTAAATTAGACTTGATTTCTGCTGCATTCAGTAAAGCCGTTACTCATGTAGAATTGGTGTCTTATTCATTCGGCGGCAAATCTGACCAGATTATTGAAGGTAGTCCTTCCATAATGGATTTGCGTACTGCTGAAGCTGTAGAAGACCGTGTGTTTGGTAAAGGCAGCTCCGACGAAGTAGAGGCGAATTCTTACGATATCCTTAATCAAAAAGAGTTCAAGAAAGGTGAAAGAGCATTCATCAGCGATTCTGTATTGATTCGCGTGTCACCGGCTAATGCCACCTTGACCGAAGGACAGATTTCATTTGTCAATTCTGCACTGGGCAATCTGGATGAACTGGTGACTGTTGAGAAAGTGGAGCAGTTCAAAGGCACAGTAACCAGAGGCGTGTCTTCTAATGGTCTGTGGAAAGTCGTATTCAAGTTGAACAAGGATAACTATACAGAAGAGAATTTGCTGAAAGCTGCAAAGTTCGACTATAAGAGCGGCAACGCTGAAGACGAACCGGTGAAGAAACTGAAGGATATTCTCTACGCAGTAGCAGTAACAGACAAACCGGGCGACGTGGAACGTAGTGTGACAACCGGTTATGAATTGACACTGGGTTCTGTATATACACCGCAGTATGAACTGAAATTCAAGGTCAACGACAAGGAAGTGAATGATTTGCGTAACCGTTTCCAATATGCTGAAGATGGAACTTTAACTGCTGATGCAAGCAAAAAGCTGTTCTATGACTATAAATGGAATCTTGATAGAAACGGAAACCGTGTAGAGATAGACGGTTCTTATGTATCTATTGATGCTAGTTATAGATATGACAACTGGAGGGACCAAGACCTTTGGATAGGTGGCGATAACCGTGACAGTAAAGGTTCTAGCAACTCTTTCTTCTCTACAAAAGTGGGTGAAAAATTCACTGTAGAATTGGACTATGGCACAGAAGAGATCAGCGGTATCTATGGTTTCTATGTAGTGCTCGATGAACTGCGTGCCGTAGAAAGTGCTCCGTCTGAAATCACTGCATGGAACTCTTATGAGGCAGATATCGAAGGACTGAATACAATTACGACAAACCGTAAGATTGAAATGTCTATCAATGCAGAGAAGGCTGATGGTGACATTATCGGTTTCCGCGTATATGCAGTAAATAATGACGGTTCTTTGGTTGACCCGGACGGTAAGGCATTCTATGTAGCAGTAGGCGATATCGATGCTATGACTACTACGCTGACGGCTGATTACGTACCGGTATGGAATGCTCCTACAAGTAGCTATGATAGTACAATTGAGATTGATTTGGACGAAGAACTTCTGAAACTGTTTGAAAATAAATATGGTGATTACAAGGAAGGCAACTTGATAGTTGACACGGAGAATAATCCGACTGACACTGGCGCATTCCAGAAATCATTCAATAGACAAACAGGCAAGCTGGAAATTACATTGCTCAATTCATTGGATAAGTACGAGGACAATGGTACTTATAAGATGTATTTCAACTTCACAAACGATAAGAGTGTGATAGTTAAGAAAGTTGCTATTGAAATAACCAAGAAGATGCCTGAATTCCCCGCTGCATTCTCTGCTAAGGCTAACCAGCTTGACAAGGACGGTGCAAAGGTTGTTAAAATAACAGCTGGCAACTGGAGTAGTAATCCTATCCATAATCTGGGTACAGCATTCAATGGCATTTCTAATCCTGATAACAGTATCATCGACTTTAACTACACATTCACTTGTGCAGAGAAGCAAATTGTATTTAACTCTAATTGGGGCTACAATTTGAATAGATATGGATTCTATCTGGATGTAAACAATGACAAAGAAAAAGCCGCTGCTCTGTTTTCTCATGCAGGCAATAAACTGCCAGAAGGAACACTTTACGATGTAGCCGTATCTTATACTTACCAGAGTGTATCTTCCGAATCGGCAGACAACTCTTACACTGTAAAAGCTCCGGCTGCCCAGAACTTCAAACTGAGACTCGTATGTGATGAAATCTTTACCGCTGAGTGGAAGAACTGGACACCGAATAAGGTAGCTAAGACCGAGAACTTGAACTATAGTTCTAAGACTCCAACAACGTTTACTCTTGCTAGCATTCTGAAGTTCAAGAAAGGCACTGCAGACTATACGACTCCTTTCAGTGCAACAGAAATCAAAGACTGCCACTTGGCTTCCAACGGGGTGAACGATGAATACTTCACCGTAAGTTTTGATGCCGAGAGTCAATCATTCATGTTTACTTCACTGCAGAGCCAGAACCCGCCGATGAAAGACGTGACTGCAACATTGAAGTTCACAATGGTAGACTACTTCGGACACGAAACAGAGGTTGAGTTCCCGTATTTCGTTGTTAAGCCGTAAAACGAAGCTGATTTTCCGACCTAAATCACCATAGTGTGATAATTCCTCGAGCAGGGAAAGAATTTACCTCAAAAAGCAGGTAGTTCTTTCCCTGCTTCTCTTTATCCTGAAGCGAAATTGAATTATCAATTTAAGGAACATCCGCACTTCACCCCCTTCACCTTTCCCCTCAATCCCCCTATTCATCGGCTTTTCCGGTGAAACTTCTTTTCTCCGCACTACCGTATCCCACCGGTGTTTCCGCAACAGTCATGCGGATAACGAATAGACTTTGAGCGAGTTCTAACCGGTTATATATCAGCGAATAACTACTGCAAAGAAACTAAAACCATTTTGCAGTGGCACTGCAAACATACATGCAGTGACGCTGCAACTACTTTGCAGTGACGCTGCAACTGCTTTGCAGTGGCGCTGCAACAGCTTTGCAGTAGCGCTGCAACACCTTTGCAGCAATTTACATCCCATTGCTGTAAAGCAGACAGCAATCCGGCAATTCCTGTGCCCTCATCCCTCGGTCGGAAAGCAGGGACATGGCAAAACCGGTTTCACCGAAAAAGCCGATGAACAGGGAGATTGAGAGAGAAGGTGAAGGAGATGAAGAACTCCGGCCTGCTCTCTAACATAGAGAAATCCGTACTTATAGAAGTGCCCCCTCATTCAGCCACCCTGTTCTCGGCATAAAAAATGCCTCCGTTCATTTCATTCTCCCTCCACTTTCCACTATCTTTGTCCCCACGATGAAAAAGTTTGCCGACGTCATATTGCCTTTGCCTCTGCACAGCTGCTTCACCTACTCCCTGCCCGACAAGTGGGCAGATGAAGTGCAGACCGGTTGTCGGGTGGTAGTACCATTCGGACGGAAGAAATATTATACAGCCATCGTACGCAACGTGCATTATTACGCCCCCACCGAATACGAAGTAAAGGAAGTGTCCGCTTTGCTGGATGCCCGTCCGCTACTACTTCCACGGCAGTTCAAGTTCTGGGAATGGCTCTCCGACTACTACCTCTGCACGCAAGGAGACGTCTATAAGGCCGCCCTGCCCTCCGGTCTGAAGCTGGAAAGCGAAACAATCGTAGAGTACAACCCCGATTTCGAGTCCGACGTCCGCCTGCCGGAGAAGGAGCAGAGGATACTGGATATGCTCTCTGCCGACCCGGAGCAATGCGTGACGAAACTGGAGAAAGAGACCGGCATCAAGAACATACTTTCCGTCATCAAGTCACTGCTCAACAAAGAGGCCATCTTCGTAAAGGAAGAACTGCGCCGTACCTATAAGCCCAAGACTGAAACCCGCGTACGCCTCACCGCCGCTGCGCGCAACGAACACCGCCTGCACATCTTCTTCGACGAATTGCAGCGCCGTGCCCCCAAGCAACTGGACCTGCTGATGAAATACCTGGAACTCTCCGGCTACCTCGGCGGGCGAGATCTAAAAGAAGTCTCCAAAGCCGAACTGCTGCGGCGCACCTCTGCCACCCCTGCCGTATTCAACGGTCTTGTAGACCGTGGTGTATTCGAAGTCTACCAGCAGGAAATAGGCCGCATAGATAAAGCGCTCCTCAAGGATGTCGTCCCCGTCAATCCGCTGAACGAGCACCAGCAACGCGCCTATCACTCCATTCTGGAGAGTTTCCAAAGCAAGAACGTTTGCCTGCTGCATGGCGTCACGGCAAGCGGCAAGACAGAAGTCTATATTCATCTGATAGAAGAAACCATCCTGCAAGGAAAACAAGTACTCTATCTTCTGCCCGAAATAGCTCTCACTACACAAATCACAGAGCGCCTGCAACGTGTTTTCGGTTCCCGTCTGGGCATCTATCACTCCAAGTTCCCCGATGCCGAACGGGTGGAAATCTGGCAGAAGCAACTGTCGGAAGCAGACTATGACATCATTCTCGGCGTCCGCTCCTCCGTCTTTCTTCCTTTCCGCAACCTCGGCCTCGTGATTGTGGACGAGGAGCATGAGAACACCTATAAGCAGCAAGACCCTGCCCCCCGCTATCATGCCCGCAATGCCGCCATCGTGCTCGCCTCCATGTATGGTGCCAAAACCCTGCTGGGCACGGCCACTCCTTCTGTAGAGACTTGGAATAATGCCACATCCGGCAAGTACGGGCTGGTAGAGCTGAAAGAACGCTATAAAGAGATACAGCTGCCGGAGATTATCCCCGTAGACATCAAGGAACTGCACCGCAAGAAGATGATGAACGGCCCGTTCTCTCCGTTGCTCCTGCGGTATGTCCGCGAAGCGTTGGAACAAAAAGAACAGGTCATTCTTTTTCAGAACCGCCGCGGCTTCGCACCCATGATAGAGTGCAACACCTGCGGCTGGGTACCGAAATGCAAGAACTGCGACGTCAGTCTGACCTACCATAAGGGACTGAACCAGCTGACCTGCCACTACTGTGGCTACACCTATCAGCTGCCCCGCGTCTGCCCTGCCTGCGAGGGCACTGACCTGCGCAACCGCGGCTTCGGCACGGAGAAGATAGAAGATGACATCAAAGCCCTCTTTCCCGACGCCCGCGTAGCCCGTATGGACTTGGACACCACCCGCACCCGTACCGCCTACGAGCGCATCATCTCCGATTTCCAGCAAGGCAAGACGGACATCCTGATAGGCACGCAAATGGTGTCCAAGGGTCTGGACTTCGACCACGTCAGCATTGTGGGCATTCTCAATGCCGACACCATGCTGAACTATCCCGACTTCCGCGCCTACGAACGTGCCTTCCAGCTGATGGCACAGGTGGCGGGACGCGCCGGGAGGAAGAACAAGCGAGGCAGGGTGATACTGCAAACCAAAAGCATCGACCACCCCATCATCCCGCAAGTCATTGCCAACGATTACGAAGCCATGGTAGGCGGGCAGCTTGCCGAACGCCAGATGTTCCACTACCCGCCCTACTACCGCCTGGTGTACGTCTACCTGAAAAACCGGAACGAGACCCTGCTCGACCTCATGGCACAGACTATGGCCGCCAAGCTCCGCACCGTCTTTGGCCGCCGTGTGCTGGGACCGGACAAACCTCCCGTAGCCCGCATACAAACCTTGTTCATCCGAAAGATTGTCTTGAAGATAGAAACCAATGCCCCGATGGCACGTGCCCGTGAACTGCTCGTCCAGGTGCAAAAGGAGATGGTGGCTGAAGACCGCTTCAAGTCGCTGATAGTGTATTATGATGTAGATCCGATGTAAACAACTTGTAACTAAAGAAATATGAAGAAGAAGATACTTTTCGTTTGCCTGGGCAATATTTGCCGTTCCTCCTCGGCAGAGGGAGTCATGAAACGTCTGGTAGAAGAAGCCGGGCGTGAGGATGAATTCTTAATCGATTCTGCAGGCATTCTGTCCTATCACCAGGGCGAACTGCCGGACAGCCGGATGCGTGCCCATGCTGCCCGCCGTGGATACAATCTGACGCATCTTTCGCGCCCCGTACGTACCGAGGATTTTTACAACTTCGACCTGATTATCGGCATGGACGACCGCAACATCGACGACCTGAAAGACCGCGCCCCTTCAACCGCCGAATGGAGCAAGATACACCGCATGACGGAATACTGTACAAAGTTTACCCATGCCGACCATGTACCGGACCCCTATTACGGCGGTTCCGAAGGTTTTGAGTATGTGCTGGACATTCTGGAGGATGCTTGTGCGGGGTTGCTGCAGAGCATTTAATCCAGCGGCATCACATGATACAGTGTCCCCTGCCGTGATCTCCAGTCGGAACCTAGGGCGGTTCAATTATCCGTATCAGGCATTATAGGAGAGTGCTGTTAATGCGATGTACCATCGTGATTATTGGGTTTACACGCAAATATAAGGAGAATATCACGATAATCAGATTACGATTATTATTGGAAACATGTGGCTGACTGTCATATGAAGTGGCTATTCTTTTCCCCATTCAAAGAATAGAAGAATAGCAATAGCCATTTCTTGTCTTAATCTTGATATTCAATTTCTTCGCCAAAAGCTTGACGTTTCATATTATGTTCATTGCGATAGAGTTTACCATTGCGCAGATAATAATAATTAAAGTAACCGGCAAACTCAATAGTGGCATACTTTAGTGTATCTCCTTGATTATAGGCTCTCCATGTACCCTCATACGAGCTGGAATCATCATATTGAATCAGAGTGGAGGAGTCTGCTCGAAGGTCGAATAGGATACCGGTTTCAGTGATGAATTTACCCGGAAAAGGATGTGCAGCTGCTGACTTCTTACATGAGAAAAAGCAGATGAGTGGAATTGACACGATTAAAATGAATAGTATTTTCTTCATATCTGATATTTATAAATGAAAGATTGAAAAAAGGACGCCCTGCAAGAGGACGTCCTTTTTATTAAATTATATCAAGAATCTCTTCTCAATTATTTAGTCGGTGTACCGACAGCCTTCTTAACGATGACTTTCAGGTCATTCTTGCTCAATACACCCCACTTGTAGTTGACATTTACAGTCAGGAACATGTTGTAGTCAACGTTAACAGGAGTACCGTTATTGTTGAAGTATGCCAAGTGAGTCGGGTCAGCCTTAGTCTCTGTAGCAGTAGACTTCGGTGATGTTTCAACCCAGTTCATCATCTTCAACGAAGCGTTGGTCGGCAACTTACCATCAGTAACACCATCCTTGTGTTCGTAAGTGTTGGTAGTATCGTTCCATGTCAAGCTTGTAGTAGTCTTTTCAGTCAAGAACTTAACTTCACGTACAGCATAGTAGTCATACAATGCATGTGCATAAGCACCTCTATCTCCCTTAACGTTTTCAGCAGCCACCGGATAGTTGTTCCAATCAGTGAATGTGAAGTTCTCAGCTACGCTCAAGAAGCTACCGTCAACTTCAGCATCAATAAAGTTATCGCTGATAGAGCCGTCGATAGTCAACGGGTTGATGAAGTGTACTTCAAATTCTTGAACCGGAATAACGTTGAATTCGTTGTATGCAACAACCAACTTCACGGGAACTTCCTTGCCAATCAGTTTAAGAGCGGCCGGAGTACCGTTCAAGTTGTCTTTCTCATGCAGACGGATGATACTTGAACATTCGTTGTTACCACTCATCAGAGTTTCGTCATAGTTCCAAGGCAAGTTCTTCTTGTTTTCTGCAGCATCAGCGCCCATCAGGTTGTTGATTGTAGCAGCAAGATTATCAACTTGAACATAATCGTAGATACCGGCATCATTCATACCGATGTTCTTGTTCTCACCCTTTTCAGTATCAACCGGAGTAGTACCTGCCTGAGCAGAAGACCACAACTGTGTTCCATCTTTGCTTACAGAGAAGCCCTTCAAGTAGTCATAGTTGGCCAGTTTATCCTTGTCGAAGATGAACTTAACTTCTGCACATCCGCGGATATATTGGATGAATTGAGCCAAGTTAGCCGGTTTCTCTTTAGTCGTAGCGTTAACGAAACCATTAACCAAGTCAGCTTCGATGTGGCTATAGTCGGCCAATTGACAACCGTCGGCAGTGCCCGGATATACGTGCGAATCTTTTTGTGTTCCACCGTCATTTGCAGTAGCGTAAACAATCGGGTTCACATTGAAGATGCCTTCACCCACACCATTCTTCCAGTATGTACCTTGATATGCAAAGTTCTGAGTAGGAGCGATAATGGTCTGCTTGAATGTCTGCTTAATGTCACCATTCAAACCTGCGTTATCAATGTATTTAACGTCGATTTCGAATGTAGAAGCATAAGTCTTAGTAGATGCATTGTAAGCCAATGTACCAACAGTCTTCGGATTCATAGCCCAAACCAAGTTGTAAGACGTATTGTCTTCAGCATCCTGCAACAGAGCAAATACGAGATCTTTCTTATTGTCAATCATCTCAGCACCGTCTTTGCCAACTTTGTCAGAGCCTTCAATCCAGTCTGTAGCAACTTTAGAAATAGCCAATTTAGACAAATCTACCTTCTTGCCGTCTTTTCTCAGTTCAATAATCTCCATCTCTTTATAGATGCTGTGGAACTGAGTCTTACTCATACTCTGACCACCGTCGAACTTAACCATATGATAGATTTTCTCGTTCATTTCCTTAGAGAACAACTGCTGGAACATATCCTTGCAAGTTACAGTGTCGTTCGGGAATGTGATAGCAGCGATAGTCTGGTCTTTTTCACCGGTCCAACGAATCTTGATGTAACGTACAGCAATCATGTTGCCATTATTCTTGTCCCACAATTCAGCACGAATGATAGGTTCGCGACCGATTGAAGTCTTGGAATATTCATTATCACCCAACTCTACGTCGTAAACTTCAGACTTCAGAGTATAGCCGTCAGACAAGATACGACCGAATTCTTGTTCGTCAGTCTTGCGGTCACCTTGCAGATACTTAGCTTTTGCCAAAGCAAAACGGAACTCCAGACCATAGTCGGCGTAGTTCGTCAATTCCTTGTGAGAAGCGTGTTGTTTGTCAGTATAAGTATAGCATACAGTAACCAACGTTCTCAAGTCAAGTGGACTGTCATATGACTGCTTAACATCAACCAATTGTTCGTTGCCTGATTTATACAAGCAGAGAGAGTCATGATAGTGAACGTATTTACCATCCTGCATTTCGTCTGCAAAATCAGTCGTGAAGTCCTTCGTGAAGTCAATCTTCTTGTTAGCTAAATAAGGATATACAGTAGATTCTTCGATACGGCTGTATTCGGAATTTACAAATACGTCTTTACCAGCTTCTTTCTCAGCATCTGTCAGGTTTTTGTCAGCAATAGGAGTCTTCAGAGAAGCCATCCAGAACTTTTCAAGTTTACCTTCACCGTGAGCGCTACCGGTTGTGCCGATGCTCTTGCCTACGTAATCTGCATTCTTCTTATAAAGAACAGTCATTACACCGTCTTTTACATCGTAGTCTACAACTTCGAGAGGCTTGTTCTGAGAAAGTTCAGGAGCACTCTTCGTTACATTCTGAGACATGAAACATTCAAACAGCGGTTTCTTGACATCTTCTTTCATTACACCGATGCTCGGGCTAATTTTGTAGCTTACCTCATTCTTTTCGGTAGAAATGCTGAGTGCTTTTGCGCCTTTCACAGCAGTGTGGTCCAGAACCGGACGATTTGTGTGTTTAGACGGATCTGCAGCGTGATCAGCGTAATTCTTAACTGCAAAAACCTGCGGTGTATACGTCAATGTCAGCAGTTCAATTGAAGGAATGCCGTTGATGTGCGTAGTCGGAATCAGCGTAAGGCTAGTCAATCGGTGACCAATCAAAGCCATAACTTTAACACTCAAAGTTTCGACCTCCGTAGCCAATTTCTTCAAATCAGCTTCAGAAATAAACTCACTTGCCAGACTTTCCTTCAGTTCTTTGATTTTAGCGTCAACAGTTGCCAAAGAAGCCAACTTGTCAATTTGGTCTTGCAGTTCTTTCTTCAGAGCTTTCAAGTCGTCATCAGAAACACCACCTTCTGCCGAACCGGCCTTGTCCAGAGCTTCCTGAGCTTTGGCCTTGGCTTCGTTAGCAGCGTTTTTGGCTTCATCTACAGCTGCCTGCAAAGTAGCAACTTTTGCATTCAGGTCATCAATCGAAGCTTTCTTGTCCAGTTGTTCCTGCAAGTTCTTGATGTCGTCATCATAGTCCTTACAAGACGTGAACGTTCCTGTCGCACCTATCATCAAGGCACTGAACAGGGTCACACTTAGAAACTTTTTGTTCATAATTGAAAAACTTTAAATTTATAAATTTAAAAAAATAAAAAGTGAATAATTTCCCATTTCCGGCATTCCTTTTCCCACAATGCTTTTTGTTAAAAAATTCCGTTACTTCGCAGGTAATGAAATCCTGTTAATTTCATTAATAATCAGTAGACAAGGAGAGAACAGGCGGGTTTTGTCCTGAATGGTGAAAATCAGTCCGTTGGGATATCGGAAAGAAGATTGGAAGTCGGGAAAAGTGACAGTGGGAAAGTGATGAAATGAGGCTTCCAGAGAATGAAAGCGCATGCTTTTTGGGTTCAAGATACTGAATGACAGCCTGTTGACAGATTAGATGGGGGCTCCTTAAGGGCAACACCTCCCCGTTCCTCAAACCACTGTTTGAAGATTCCGGAAAATGTGCGACAGATCTATTCTATCCTATCAAAAGAAGTAACGTCTTTTATACAGTACACGCTCCGCTTCTTACAAAAGAAATTACCCTCTGGT